>JASHUO010000475.1 GCA_030039975.1 Alphaproteobacteria bacterium | reverse complement strand
TCATCGAGGGCTGGCGCCTGACGCGGCGCAAGCTCGGCCTCGCGCCGCGCGAGCTCGGCGATTTCCATGTCATGATCGAAGTCAAGGACATGGCGCAGCTGGAGCGGGCCTTCACCCGCGTTGCTGGCCGCCGCAACCCCGTCGAAGGGTTACATTTTGCCGTGAACTCAATGGTGAGCGATGCGACCTTTGCGCTTTACCGCGACTTCCCCGACGCGGTCAGAGGGCGCGGCGAAGAGAAATTCTGAGCGGGGAAGAAAAGCGCGGAGAAAATGGCGGCAAAACGGCGTACCGGCTCGCATCGGCGCGGGAAGCCGATCAAGATCGCGGTGATCAACAAGACCGAGAAAAAGCCGATCCCGGCGCGGGACCTTGCCAAGGTCGTGGCGGCCTTGCAAAAGCAGGTAGAGCGCGATTTCGCGCCGGTCTGGGGCATCGAGGCGCATCTCAGCCTCCTGCGCGAGGGCGAAGCGCTGCCGCCGGATGCCTGGTGGTTGGCGCTGCTCGACACGTCGGACCGCGCCGACGATCTGGGCTATCACGATCTCACCGGCGCCGGCCTGCCGCTCGGCAAGGCCTTCGTGGCCACCGCAGAGGCCGATGACATGCCCTGGTCGGTCGTCCTCAGCCACGAGCTGCTGGAGATGCTGATCGATCCCTATATCAACCTTTCCGCCTTCGTCAGACACTCGCGGAGCGGCCTGCTCTACGGCTACGAGGTCTGCGATCCCGTGCGCTCGGACAGCTATCGCATCGACGGCGTCGAGGTCTCGAACTTCGTCTATCCCGACTGGTTCCTGCCGCCGCAGCTGCGCTCGAAGGCGCAGCTCGATCACTTGGAGAAGATCAGAAAGCCGTTGCAGATCCGCCCGGGCGGCTATGCCATCTTCAACGAGCTCGGCGCGGCGCGTAAGAAGGGCTGGCGCTCGCAAAGCGCCCGCGGCAAGCCGCGCAGCGACCACCGCGAAGGCACTCGGCTCCATCGCCGCGCCAAGGCGAAAGCAAAGCCAACGCTGTCGAAGGCGAAGCGGGCCTGACTCTGGACACGCTGCTCACACCACCGGCGTGAGCAGCGGCTTTCCGGCGAAATGCGCCTTCAGATTGTCGATGACAAGCTGGCCCATGGCGCCACGCGTCGCATGGGTGGCGCTGCCGACATGCGGCTGCAGCACGACGTTTTCCAGCGCCAACAGCGCCTCAGGGACGCGCGGCTCGTCGGCAAAGACGTCGAGGCCGGCGCCGCCGAGCTTGCCATCGCGCAGCATCTCGACCAGCGCGGCCTCTTCGATCACCGAGCCGCGCGAGATGTTGACGACGACACCCTTGGTTCCAAGCGCTTTCAGCACCTCGGCATTGACGAGATGGCGGGTTCCCGGCCCGCCCGGGCAGCTCACCACGAGGTAATCGACATCGCGCGCCATTGCCACGAGATCGGAATAGTAGCGGTGGGTGACATCCGCTTTGGCGCGCGGCCCGTAATAGACGACCTTCATGCCGAAGGCTTCGGCGCGCTTGGCGATCGCCTGGCCGATGCGGCCCAGCCCGACGACGCCCATGGTGGCGCCGCCAACCTTGGTGGCGAGCGGCAGGTTCGCCTGCAGCCATTTGCGGTCGCGCACGAAGCGGTCGCCGACGACGACGCGGCGCGCCACCGCCAGCACCAGCGCCATGGCGAGATCGGCGACATCGTCGGTGAGCACATCCGGCGTGTTGGTCACAGGGATGCCGCGCGCCTTGGCGGCGGCGAGGTCGATGTGATCGGTGCCGACGCTCTGCGTGGCGATGATCTCGGTTTTCGGCAGCGCCGCCATCAGCTCGGCATCGACGCGTCCCGGCCCGGTCACGATGGCGCGCACGCGGTCCTTTACCTCGGCCAGAAACGTCGAGCGATGCTTCGCCTCCCACAGGCGGTGAACGGTGTAGTCGCGATCGAGCTGCTGGACCGCGCCGGCATAGATCGGAACGACGAGAACGATGTCGGTTTTCATGAACTCCCCCGCGGGCTGCGCCGGCTGAGAATGCAAGCCGCGGCGCGCCGCGTCAAATTGGTACCGCGCGGGCGGCGGCAAGATAGTCGGGATTGCTCTCGGCGAGCTTCAACAGCGTGATGTCCCAGAGCAGGCGGCGCAGCTCTGCTTGCGTCGGCCCCGCGGCATCGCAAGCGCCGGCGCGGATCTCGGCGGCAAGCCGTGCCAGCAGCGTTTCGATCGGCGCATCGCCATAGCGGCGGGCGAGCCGGGCGCGGATCGCTTCCACCGGCGCCGTGCCGGAAGCCGCCTCGCGCTCGGCGATCGCGATCGCGCGGGTCACGAGTGCCGGATCCTCGCCGCGCTCGACGGCTGCGTCGGCCAGTCTGCGCAGCGTTGCGCCATCGGGTCGGTCGCGCATCATTCCGCCTCCGTAAGCTTCAAAATCTCAAACTCGCATTCCGCCGGCCGCCGCCCCGTCAGCGCCAGATCGAGCGACGGCTCGCCGCCGACAAGGCAGCGATCGCGCTGGCGCAGCGCGATGACGAGCCAGCGCAGCGCCGCCATCACCTCCCACCAGCGCAGCCTTTGGGCCTCGACCCGGCGCCTAGACGCCGCCTCATAAGCGGCGATGACAGCGGCGCGGGGGGCGATGCCGCCGGCCTCCCGCTGATAGGCGCCGAAGCGCCAGCAGCCCAGGCAGAACCAGCCGAGATCCTCATGCGGATCGCTCCAGGAGGCGAACTCCCAATCGAGGATGCCGGCGAGGCCCGCCGCATCGGCAAGGAAATTGCCGGTGCGGAAATCGCCATGGCAGAGCACCGGCGCGACCGGCACGGGCGCGTAACGGGCGAGCCAGCGCAAGGCCCATTCCGCCACCGGATGGGGCTCGCCATCGCGCGCAAGCCATGCTGCGCATTGCGCCAGCCGTGCCGCCGCCGCGTCTTGGGGCGCTGGGCCAAGACAGGCGAGATCGCGGTTCGGCGGCACCAGCGCGTGGATCGCCGCCAAGGCGCGCGCGAGATCGGCGATGAGGGTATCGCGCGCCCCGCCGAGTTCACCGCTCACGATCCTCGCCGGCGTCGCATCGCCCGCAAGCCGGCGCATGAGCCAGAACGGCTTGCCGATGATCCCGGCATCACCGCACAGAAACAGTGGCTCGGGCGCGGCAACGCCCGCGGCATGGACGGCGTGCAGCACCTCGAACTCCGCGGCGCCATCGAGGCCGAAACCAAGCGTCGTCGCCGCTGCGGTGCGCAAGACGAGGCTCTGCCGCCCGGCCAGGCTGCCGCCGGCGAAGTCCACATCGAGCCGCCAATTCTCCTGCACCGCACCACCGGGCAAGCGGTGGAGCGCCCGGATCTCCGCCACCGCGGCACCGGTCGCATCGCGCAGAAAGCGGCGAAGCCCCGTTCGGGCCGCGCCGCCTTCCGCGTCGAACGGCATGGGTCACACGCTCGCCACGGCATGCCCGCCATCGACGGGCAGCACGGCGCCGGTGATATAGGCGCCCGCCTCCGAGGCAAGCAGCAGCAGCGCGCCGTCGAGATCGGCGGCCTGGCCCGAGCGCCCCATTGGAATGCGCTGGATCAGCGCCTGCCCGACCTCGCTCTGGAGGAAGCCGCGATTCATGTCAGTCTCGAAATAGCCCGGCGCGATGGCATTGACGGTGATGCCCCGGCGCGCCAGCTCCATCGCCATGGTGTGCGTCAGATGCGCGAGGCCGGCCTTGGCCGCGCAATAGCTCGGCACATGGCGGATCGGCCGAAGCGCCAGCAGCGAGGCGATATTGATGATGCGGCCGCGCCGGCCGGCGGCGACCCAGCGCTCGGCAAGCTCGCGCGACATGAGCCAGGCGCCTTTGAGGTTGGTGTCGACCACCCGGTCCCAATCCGCCTCGCTATGCTCGAGCAGCGGCTTCGAGATAGCGATGCCGGCATTGTTGACGAGGAGGTCGACGGGTCCGAGCGCGGCTTCGGCCGCCGCTACCGCGGCGCGCACGCTCGCCGCATCGCTGACATCGCAGGTGACCGCCACGGCGCGGGCGCCGGCAGCAGCAATCTCGCGCACCGCGCTATCGAGCTGCTCGCGCCGGCGCGCCGCGAGCGCCACCGCGGCGCCGGCGCGCGCCAGCACATCGGCGAAATGCCGGCCGAGGCCACCCGATGCGCCAGTGACCAGCGCGATGCGTCCGGCAAGGTCGAAATTCACCATCAGCTCTTGCTCTTTCTTCGTGGCGCGCCATCCTTGTCGGCAAGGCGGGCAGCGTCAAGCCGGAGCCCGGCGCCGCCGAGGAGACCGCCCATGCGCATCGACATCATCTCGGACGTCATCTGCCCCTGGTGCTTCATCGGCAAGCGCCGGCTGGAACGCGCGCTGACGCTGCGCCCCGAGGTCACCAGCGAGATCACCTGGCGGCCGTTCCAGCTCAACCCCGACATGCCCGAGGAAGGCATGGACCGGCGCGCCTATCTTGCCGCCAAGTTCGGCGGCGAGGCCCATGCCGACCGGCTCTACACCAATGTCAGCGAGGCCGGGGCGACGGTCGACATCCCCTTCGCCTTCGATCGCATCCGCCGCACGCCCAATACGCGCGATGCCCATCGCCTCATCCGCTACGCCGCCGCGGAGGGCCGCGCCGGTCCGATGGTCGAGGCGCTGTTCCAGGCCTATTTCATCGATGGCCGCGACATCGGCAGTCGCGCCACCCTCGCCGAGATCGCCGGCGAGGTCGGGCTCGACAGCCGCGCCGCCGCGCTCTGGCTCGACAGCCCGGCCGACCGCGCCGAGGTGCTGGCCGAGGATCGCGGCGCGCGCCGGCTCGGCATCAACGCCGTGCCCTGCTTCATCTTCGAGCGGCACTACGCCGTCTCCGGCGCGCAAGACCCCGAATTTTTCCTTCCCGTCTTCGACCTCGTGAAAAACGGCGGCGCGCCGGTCGGGTAGGCGCGCACTAGGGCGGTTACCGCCGCTGCAGTGCGGCGCCGGCGCGCTTTTGCGGCGGGGTGGCGGGCGCGGCGGTGCTGGGTGGCGGCGCGGCGGCGATCGCCGCGAGATCGCGCAGCAGCGCACCAACGCCGCGCAGCCGGTCGCGCGTATCCTCCCAGCCGCGCATGATGACGAGGCGCTGATCCGGGCGCAGCTTGGCGGTGCCGGCATGGCGCTGCAGGAACTCGACGAGCCCCGCCGGGTTGGCGAAGCGGTCGTGATGGAAGGCGAGCAGCGCGCCTTTGGGGCCCGCCTCCACTTTCTCGATGCCGGCATCGCGGCAGAGCCGCTTGATGGCGATGATCTCCAGCAGGTTCTCGACCTCGTGCGGGAGCGGGCCGAAGCGGTCGATGAGCTCGGCGGCAAACGCATCGATCTCGCGCCGGTCGAGCAGCGCGGCGATGCGCCGGTAGAGGCCGAGCCGGACATTGAGATCGGCGACATAGCTCTCCGGGATCAGCACCGGCGTGCCGATGGTGATCTGCGGCGTCCATTCCTCCTTGGCCTCGCCGAGCTCTTCGACGCCGCTGCGCGAGGCCGCGATCGCCTCTTCCAGCATGTGCTGGTAGAGCTCGACGCCGACCTCGCGGATATGGCCCGATTGCTCCGAGCCGAGCAGATTGCCGGCGCCGCGGATATCGAGATCGTGGCTCGCCAAGGTGAAGCCGGCGCCGAGTTGATCCAGGGTCTGCATCACCTCGAGCCGGCGCTGCGCCGTCGGCGTGAGGCTCTTGCCCTGCGGCAGGGTCAGATAGGCATAAGCGCGCAGCTTGCTTCGGCCGATGCGGCCGCGCAGCTGATAGAGCTGCGCCAGGCCGAAGCGGTCGGCGCGATGGATGATGAGCGTGTTGGCCGTCGGAATGTCGAGGCCGCTTTCGATGATGTTGGTGGAGAGCAGCAGGTCATAGGTGCCGTCGTCGAAGGCCGACATCACCGCTTCGAGCTCGGACGCCGCCATCTTGCCATGCGCCACCGCTACCTTGATCTCCGGCACCAGCTCCTTGAGCTCCTGCTGCACCTCGCCGAGATCGCCGATGCGCGGCGCGACATAGAACACCTGCCCGCCGCGGTGCCGCTCGCGCAGGATCGCTTCGCGCAGCACCACCCGATCCGCCGGCATGACGAAGGTGCGCACCGCCAAGCGGTCGACCGGCGGCGTCGCGATGACGCTCATCTCGCGCACCCCGGCCAGCGCCAGCTGCAAGGTGCGCGGGATCGGCGTCGCGGTCAGCGTCAGCACATGCACATTGGCCTTGAGCTGCTTCAGCCGTTCCTTCTGCGCGACGCCGAAATGCTGCTCCTCATCGACGACGAGGAGCCCCAGATGCTGGAACTTGATCCCCTTGCTGAGCAGGGCGTGGGTACCGATGACGATCTCGATCCGGCCCTCGGCGACCTCTTTCTTGATCTGCGCCGTGTCGCGCGCCGAGACCAGGCGCGAGAGCTGCGCGATGCGCAGCGGCAGCCCGGCGAAGCGCTGCGCGAAGGTGCGGTAATGCTGGCGCGCCAGCAAGGTCGTCGGCACCACCACCGCGACCTGGGTTCCCGCCATCGCCGCGATGAAGGCGGCGCGCAGCGCCACCTCGGTCTTGCCGAAGCCGACATCGCCGCAGATGAGCCGGTCCATCGGCCGGCCTGACGCCATGTCGGTGAGCGTGTCGAGGATCGCCTTTTGCTGATCCTCGGTCTCGGGATAGGGAAAGCGCGCGGCGAACTCCTCGTAAAGCCCTTCGGGCGCCGGCATGGTGTCGCCATTCTTGAGCTGGCGCTCGGCGGCGACGGCGATGAGCTGGTTGGCGATGTCCTTGATGCGCTGCTTGACCCGCGCCTTGCGCGATTGCCAGGCGACGCCGCCGAGCCGGTCGAGCTGGACGTCGGTCTCCTCCGAGCCGTAGCGCGACAGCACCTCGATGTTCTCGACCGGGACGAAGAGCTTGTCGCCTTCGGCGTAGAGCACGCGCAGGCAGTCATGCGGCGCGCCGGCCACTTCGAGCGTGACGAGGCCGTCATAGCGGCCGATGCCATGCTCGACATGGACGACGAGATCGCCCGGCTGCAGCGCCGATACCTCGGCGATGAACTGGTCGAAATTGGCGCGGCGCTTGGGCGGCCGCGCCAGGCGGTCGCCGAGAATGTCCTGCTCGGTGACGAAGGCGGTGCCCTCGCCGCTATAGCCATGCTCGATGCCGAGCACGGCGAGCCCGACCCGCGCCGGCGGAGCTTCAAGGAAAGCGGGCCAGCTGGGTGCGGCGATGGGCTCGTCGAGGCCCCGCTCCTGCAGCAGCGCCTTCAGCCGCTCGGCCGAGCCGGCGCTATAGGCGAGAAGCAGCGCGCGGCGCCCGGCGCGCCGCTCCGCCTCGAGATGGTCGCGCACGACATCGAAGAGATCGAGCTTGGGGTTGGCCCGCGCCTCGGCGAAATCACGCCCCGGGCCGGCCCCGGCATCGACGGTGAGCGCCGCGCCGGGCGGCGCGGCAAAGGGCGAGAACGCCCCGGTGCGGCGCCGGCCAAGCGCCGCGTTCCACTGCGCGTCGTCGAGATAAAGCTGGTCTGGCCGGACCGGCCGGTAGAGCGGCGCCGTGGTCGCCCGCGCGCGCAGCGCCTCCAGCCGCGCGGCATAGAAATCGGCGATCGAGGCGAGGCGGTCGTTGCGCACATCCTCGGCCTGGTGGTCGAGCGTCAGCGCCGCCTCGGGGACATAGTCGAAGACCGTCTCGAGGCTCTCGTAATAGAGCGGCAGCCAATGCTCCATGCCGATATAGCGGCGCCCGGCGCTGACCGCGTCGTAGAGCGGATCGTCGTCGGCAACCGTGCCGAACTGCTCGCGATAGCGCGAGCGGAAGCGCTGGATCACGGCATCGTCGAGCAGCACCTCGTTGACCGGCTTCAGCACGATGCGGTCCAAGCTGCCGGTCGAGCGCTGCGTCAGCGCATCGAAGCTGCGCAGCTTCTCGAGCGTGTCGCCGAAGAAATCGAGCCGCACCGGCGCCGATGCGCCCGACGGGAAGAGATCGACGATGCCGCCGCGCACCGCGAACTCGCCCGCTTCGCGCACCGTGTCGGTCCGGGTATAGCCGTTCTTGCCGAGAAAGCTGATGAGCCGGTCGAGCGGGATGCGCCCGCCCCGCCCCAGGCTCAGCACCCGGTCCTGGAAGAGCTGGCGCGGCGGCACGCGCTGGATGACGGCGTTCACCGTCGTCAACACCACGCGCGGCCGTGACGCCGCCGCCGGATCGGCGAGCCGGGTCAGCGCGTCGATGCGCCGGCTCATGATCTCGGCATTGGGCGAGGCGCGGTCATAGGGGAGGCAGTCCCAGGCCGGCAGCGCCACCACCTCGAGCCCGGGATGGAAGAAGGCGAGCGCCGCCACCGTCCGCGCCATGCGGCCATCGTCGCGGCAGACATGGAGGAGGCTCTTCACCGTGCCGCGCGCCACCAGCTCGCCCAGCACAAAGGCGTCATGCCCCTCGGGCGCGCCGCAAATGGTGAGCCGGCCCGTTCCGTCTGCTGCGCCCGCGGCAAAGAACCGGTCGAGCGCGCTCACGCCGGTCTCGCGCGGAAGCGGAACGCCATCAGCAGGCGCAGCACGTCGCTGTCCCGCTCCGGCGGCGGTGGCGTACGGCCGGTGATCCAGTCGAAAAGCAACGCGTCATGTTCCTCGAGCAGCGCCTCGTAACGGTCGAGCTGCGCCTCGCTGAGTGCGCCCAGATGCGCCTCGGCAAAGGAGCCCAGCAGCAGATCGGTCTCCTTCGTGCCGCGGTGCCAGCTGCGGAACAGGAGACGCTTGCGACGGATGTCGGGGGGCTCGCCCATCAGCCCTCATATAGAGCGTTTTGCCCGCCCCGTCAGCCGGCTGCGGCGGTGGGCTCGGTTGCGGATTTGTGTATAGTCGCCCATCGGCTGCAAGGCTGCCACGGCCGCATTGCAGGACGTCGATCAACCCCAGAACCGCTTTGCGCCCCGAGATCCTCTTTCCGCTCTTCGCTCCGGTGACGACCTTGTCCGGCGTGGGACCGCGCTTCGGCAAGCTCATCGAGCGCCTGACCGGAGCGGCGGTGGTCGACCTCCTCTGGCATCTGCCGAGCGGCATCATCGATCGCAGCTTCACGCCCAAGGTGAAGGAGGCGCCCGCCGGAGCGATCGCGACGATCCGGCTCCAGGTCGATGCCCATCTGAAGCCGCGCAACCCGCGCCAGCCCTATCGCGTGCGCTGCCGCGACGAGACCGGCTTCCTCCATCTCGTCTACTTCCACGTCAAGGGCGACTGGCTCGAAAAGCTGCTGCCGGTGGGGTCGACGCGCTGGGTGAGCGGACGGGTCGAGTATTTCAACAACGAGATTCAGATCACCCATCCCGATCATGTCCTCGCGCCCGACGAGTTCGAGCGCATGAAGCCGATCGAGCCGGTCTACGGCCTGACCGCCGGCTTGCCGCTGCGCACCTTGCAGAAGGCGATCGACGCCGCCCTGGCGCGGGCGCCTGAGCTGCCGGAATGGCTCGATCCCGCGCTCGTCGCGCAGCGGCGCTGGCCGGCCTGGCGCGCGGCGCTCGCCGCGGCGCATGCGCCTGCAAGCGAGGCCGAGCTCGCGGCCGATCTTCCGGCGCGTCAGCGCCTCGCCTATGACGAGCTCCTCGCCAACCAGCTCGCCATCGCGCTGGTGCGTGCCCACACCAAGCGCCTTCCCGGCCGCAGCATCAAGGCCGCCGGCAAGCTGCGCGAGGCGCTCCTCGCGCAGCTCCCCTTCTCGCTCACCCCTTCGCAGCGCCAGGCGCTCGCCGAGATCGCCGGCGATATGGCCGCGCCGGTGCGCATGCTCCGCCTTTTGCAAGGCGATGTCGGCAGCGGCAAGACGGTGGTGGCGCTCCTCGCCATGCTGGATGCGGTCGAGGCCGGGGCGCAAGCGGCGCTGATGGCACCCACCGAGATCCTGGCGCGCCAGCATGCCGCGACCTTGAGCCGGCTCGCCCAGGGCAGCGGCGTCGAGATCGCGCTCCTCACCGGCCGCGAGAAAGGCCGCACCCGGGACGCGCTGCTCGAGCGGCTCGCCTCGGGCGCGATCGGCATCGCCGTCGGGACGCACGCGCTCTTCCAGGAAGACGTCGTCTTCCGCGACCTCGCCCTCGCCGTCATCGACGAGCAGCACCGCTTCGGCGTCGAGCAGCGCATCGCCCTCTCCGGCAAGGGCCATGGCGTCGATATCCTGGTGATGACGGCAACGCCGATCCCGCGCACCTTGATGCTGACCTCCTACGGCGACCTCGATGCTTCGC
>JASHUO010000474.1 GCA_030039975.1 Alphaproteobacteria bacterium | reverse complement strand
CAGGAATTCGTCAAGGTATCGGTCTACATCAATGAAGGTGACGAGTGGAACCACCGGCCCTTGCACTTGGAACTCCTGAAGATGCTTCACGCAAAGGGGATTGCTGGTAGCACGGTGTTGCGCGCCGTTGCCGGCTTCACGCACAGCGGGCGGATCGAGACCACATCGCTCGTAGACGCCGGCGGAAAATTACCGCTCGTCATTGAATTCATCGATCATCACGAGCATGTCGAGCGCGTGATGCCGCTCGTGAAAGACATGGCGCGTCATCGGCTGATCGTTCGGCAGCGGGTCACCATCGAGCCAGGCGCAATCCAGATCTGAATCGAGCCACGGCGGCCGAGACCGGCAGACATCACGCTCTCCGCCGAGCCCCGTTTACCGCTCCGATCGCCCTAGAGGCGTCTATTGCGTGGAGGACCAAGGCTGATCTGAATTAAGAACGCTCAACGCGGCTTCGAACGACCGCTTCATGGAACCCCAAGCGCGGAAGTAGGGGTCGGCTATGGGCCATCAGCAGCCGGTGGCGCAGGGCGCAACAAGCGGCCGCTGAGGGTCGACTGCGGTCATCCCGGCATGAAGCCGCATAGGACTCCGCCAGGCCGAGGTTGGTGCCGCCCGCACCATGCTGGAGCGCACCGAGCAGCTTCGGCCTCAAGCCGCAACGCCTCACCGCTGACTCCGCCTACGGCTCGGCTCAGATGCTGAATTGGCTCGTCGAGAAGAATCGGAGCACACCGCACATTCCGGTTATCGACAAGTCCAAGCGACACGACGGGACGTTCTCGCGCGAGGACTTCCGATATGACGAAATCGCCGATGCCTACACCTGCCCGGCCGGCAAGACCCTGACGACGAGTGGCACCCTCGTCAATGATGACGCCACGCTCCTCTACCTCGCCAGTACTCGGGTAGTCCATGCGCGAACGATATTTCGAGTGAGGAGACCCGTCCAGACGGACCGCTGGTTGTGGCCTCGGCCTCCCGGCAGCGGGTTCGCCTGGAACGCCGGGCGTTCCCTGACCTTCTCATGCACTACCTACTCAACGTGGCCGCCGGATCTGAGCTGGCAGCCAAGCATTATGTCGACAAGCGGATTGCGGCGCTGTCATTAAGCTCAGCGCTGCGCCATGAATTCCCGCAAGCTTATGAGCGGGGCTCCCAGGCGACTTCCCTGATCACCGCGCGTAGCCGCGCCTTTATCGAATCCGAAAGGTACTCGATCTCGTGGACCCTATGGAGGTGCTCGATCGCCGTCACGAGGACCTCGTCCCGGCTCTCGCTGTGCGCGACGAACCGGCACCCCGGGACGACCGAGCCACATTCGAAGACGTTTGGCATGGTCCGCCTCCCGAAAACTTCTGAGCAAACGGTTTTGCCGGGCTCTCATCCCCGACCGTAGGGACTGTTTCGAGTGCGCCAATATCTGCTGTTCCGAACGCCTACCGCTAGGATCGCGGCGGTTGGGGCACGTCGCGGTCGCTCTCGTCCCGGCGCGGCGAGAGTGATAGGATAGACCCGAGTTGAAAAACTTTGCTGACCGCAAGACGGTCGCCGCATGGAGTTGGCTCGACCCTTCCATCAAGCGAAAGGGGGGCTCCGATGGCTTACAACTGCAAGACAGAAGACGACGTTCAGCGGGCGATCAAGGACGAGAAGATCGAGATGATCGATCTGCGGTTCACCGACCTTCCGGGGCTGTGGCAGCACTTCTCTGTGCCGCCCAGCGCGCTCGACCGCGACAGCTTTGACGATGGCGTCGGCTTCGACGGCTCGTCGATCCGCGGATTCCAGGAGATTCAGGAAAGCGACATGCTGGTGATCCCGGATCCAACGACCGCTTTTCTGGATCCCTTCACGGAAGCGCCGACCTTGGTGCTGATTTGCAACATACGCGATCCGGTTACCGGACAGAGCTACAGCCGGGACGTCCGGTACATCGCTCAGAAGGCGGAGCAGCTGCTACGCGACCTGAAGATCGCGGACACCGCTTATTTCGGTCCGGAGCTCGAGCACTTCGTGTTCAACGAGGTGCGCTACGACCAGGGCACCAATTACGGGTTTTACGAGATCGGGGCGACCGAGGCGAACTGGAGTGCGGCCGATGGGGGGCCTGGCCTCGGGCACAAGTTGCGCCCAAAGGAAGGATACTTCCCGGTGCCTCCGGCGGATCTGCTCCAGGATGCGCGGACGCAAATGGTGACGACGCTCGAAACGATCGGCATTCCCGTCGAGGCGCACCATCACGAAGTCGCGACAGGAGGTCAGGGCGAAATCGACATGAGGTTCACGACTCTCACCCGCATGGCCGACAACGTGATGATCTACAAATACGTAGTGAAGAACGTGGCCCGCAAGCGCGGCATGACCGCCACGTTCATGCCCAAGCCGCTATTCGGAGACAATGGCTCCGGCATGCATGTGCATCAGAGCCTATGGCAGGGCGAGCGGCCGCTGTTCGCCGGCGAGGGTTATGCCGGCTCCAGTGACATGATGCGCTATTATATCGGCGGCTTGCTGAAGCACGCGCCGGCGCTGCTCGCGATCTGCGCGCCGACTGTGAACTCGTATCGCCGATTGGTGCCCGGCTTCGAGGCGCCGGTCAATCTCGGTTACTCTCAGCGTAACCGCTCCGCCGCGTGTCGTATCCCGATGTACTCTCCTAGCCCTAAGGCGAAGCGCGTCGAGTTTCGCTGCCCGGACCCGTCATGCAATCCTTATCTCGCCTTCGCCGCAATGCTGATGGCCGGACTCGACGGGATCCAGGGTCGTACCAACCCGGGCGAGCCCATCGACAAGAACCTCTACGACCTTCCGCCGCAAGAGCTCGCGAAGGTGCCCTCGGCGCCCGGCTCGCTCGAGGAGGCGCTCAACGCGCTTGAGGCCGACCATCAATTCCTGCTCAAGGGCGATGTTTTCACGCGCGACGTGATCGAGACCCATCTGAGCTACAAGAGATCACGGGAAATCGACGAAATGCGCCTGCGCCCGCATCCCTATGAATTCGTCCTTTACTATGACGTCTAGGCTCCAGACTCATAAAGTCCACCACATGATGGATGCGACGAGGCGGACGGCCGCAGGAAGTTTCTCGCCAATCTGTCGTAGCGCGTTGCGATACGCCTGAAGTCTTTAAGGCGGCACGTGGCATCCACGTGGTGGCGGACTTCGTGCAGTGCTCCGCCGCGAAGATTGACCAAACCGGCCGCCGCGCAGCGGACCGTCTGTCCCAGCCGTTCTGCGGGTTCGGCTGTTGCATTTCTCTATCGCAAAACGCGCCACCGCCGGCGAAGCGGGGGCGCATAGAGCTGGCGAACCACGAGGCGATGCGCAGGAGGCGCGAGACCGCAGCTTGATGGCTTGCGCGGCGATCCCGACCTCCTCATCCTAAACATCAGAGAACGTGGGGAAGCATCATGCATACTAGGAAAGTGCTCCTTTACTTCGCCTGGAGCCGTCCCGGGGAGACCAGGGCGCCGCTCACCGTCATTGACGATCGCTTCCCCGCGATCTTTGAGCTGAGGCGGCTGTTTTATCCGAAATTCGAAGCGTTCGCGGATCCTGTCCGCGTCGATCAGGGCATCGCCGGCTTCTTGGATCATGTCCAGAAGCCTAATTTCGCAGCCTTCGCAGATCAGGCCGAGACTCAGACCAGCCGCCCGGTCAAGGTTGTCGAACGAGTTGATGACGCCGGCATCACGACGTTGCTCGACGATGCGCTGATTGCCGGCGTGGACACAATCGTGGTCATCAGCTTCGATTCGCTGCGGACCCGCCAGTCGGCATCGCAGACCGAGGTTGAAGCGATCGAGCGGTTCCTGAAGGATCCCAACCATCTGATCTTCGTTTGTCCGCACCACGACATCGGAGAGACTTCGGAGGTCAGCGCGGAGGCGCGATTGGTGCGTCAGAAGGCCGAACATCTTCACCATGGCGACGGTGGCAGCCCACCGCGCCAGGGCTTCGGCGGGTTCGCGCGCACGCTTCTGGCCGGACTCGGCCTCCCGGTCGAAAACCGCTTCGGACTGCGCCCGGCGGTCAATACAGACGGATCTCCAGCACCGATCGATGTTGATCATTCATTGGACGATCTCGGTTTGCTGGACGGCGTCGAAACCTTCAACCTGCATCCGCATCTCCCCCAGCTGGAACGGCTCGGGGACGCCGCCGACAGGATGGAAGTGCTGGCCCGACAGAAGATCGACCTGTCCGCTCCGCCTCATCCCTTCGTCCAGGGGGGACGCGAAAGCTTCGACGCGTTACTGCAGTCCTCGGCAGATACCTTCGCCGGTCGGCTCATGGTCTGCGACACGACGCTGTTCAGCTCTACGGCGGGTGGCGTGGACAGCCTTCGCCGCTTCTGGACCAACATCATCCAGCGGCCTCAGCGCTCACGCATTGGTTAGACGGTGAGCGGCTGGCCCGCGACCATCTGGCTAGAGCCCGCTTTGTATTCGGCCCCCCTCGATCCTCGCCAAGATCGATGCCGCGCCCGCATACTGCGCCGGCGCCGCGCCATCGCAGCTCGGAACATTGCCCTAGAAGCACGCCAACCCTGGCACATTTGGCACCGACACAGGTCTGCTTAGGGGTCAGAGCAAGAAGCCCGCCGCTCGGTAACCACGTTGGCTCGACTTATGGGAGGCAGACGTGCTCCAGCGGAACTCGCACTTCCCAGTTTGACCCCATGCGGATGTTCGCGAGTGTGTTCGGCGGCGGC
>JASHUO010000473.1 GCA_030039975.1 Alphaproteobacteria bacterium | reverse complement strand
TGCTCTTTGACAGTGTGAACCGATGTTTCACGTGTGCCGCGCGAGCAACGCCGCTCCCGGTGTACACCAGGGGCGCAGGACGCGCCCGCCGGGAGCGAGGGCTCGCGCTTGCGGATTTGCCACGGCGGCCCGGAAGACACTGAGATTAAATGTTTTCTTCGCTTCTCCGTGATCTCCGTGCCGCCGTGGTCGATCTTTTCCTGCGCTGTGCCGCGCGAGCGATTACTCTCGCGGCATACACCGGGGGCGTAGGAGCCTCCCGCAGGGAGCGAGGGAGCGATTGCCGTGATCGAGCGCCTCTGGATCGCCATCGCCGGGCTGAGCGGCGCCATCGCCGTCGGCGCAGAGGCGGCGGCGCGGCATCTTCTGGCGCAGCAGCCTTACCGCCTCGACCTCGCCGCGACCGGCGGCCGCTACGGCCTCGTCCATGCCGTGGCGCTGCTGGTAACGGCGGCGCTGGCGGCGAACGCATCGCCCGGGTCCGGCCGAAGCTGGCTGATGGTTTCCGGCTGGTGCTTCACCGCCGGGCTGGTGCTGTTCTGCGGCAGTCTTTATCTGCTGGCGCTGGGCGCGCCGCCCGTCCTGGCTCGGGCGACGCCGGTGGGCGGGCTGGCTTTCATCGCCGGCTGGCTCGCGCTCGCCTTTGCCGCGCTGGCGCCGCGCCCGGCGCGCTAACGCAGCGCGTGCGGCACCTTGATGCCGGCTTCGCGGTAATAGCGCAGCGCGCCGGGGTGCAAGCGGATGCCGAGCGTTGCGAGCGACGCCGGGCTCACCGAGTTCCACGGCGGATTGCGCTGCCCCAGCGCCCATTTCTGCGACCAGAACGCCTTGGTGATGGCATAGGCGGTGCGCTCGCTCATCGCCGTGGTGGTGTAGACGCCGGTCGGCAGCGCCACGCTCAGCACATCCGTGTCCTGGCCCGGATAGGTCCCTTTGGGAATGGTCTCGGCGACCAGGCTGTCATCGGCCGCCAGCACCTTTTTGAGCTGCTGCTGCGTCAGGCCGAGGAGGCGAATCGCCACTGTCTTCGCCAGCTTGTCGACCGCGGGCAATGGGACGGTGCCGGCCAGCGCGATGCCCGCCACTTGCTTGGCGGCGAGCGCCGCCTCGGCACCGGCGGGATCGAGATCGATGAGCTGCACGCTCTTGTCGAGGCCGAGCGCATGCAGCGCCGAGACCGTCTGCCCTTCGCTGAAGCTCGCCTTGCCGCCGGGGGCGACGCTCTTGCCGGCGAGATCGCCGAAATGCCCGATATCGCTGTCGGCGCGCACCAGCCAATGCATGGTGAGCGGCGGGACCGGGAAGAGCGCGCGGATGTGGCGGTAATGCGCGTTGCGGCTGAAGGGTTTCTGGCCGCGCTCTGCCAGGATGATGAGGTTGGGCGGCGCGGTGAAGACGTAATGGTTGCTGCGGCGCAGCGTGTCGATGATGTTCTGGACCGAGCCCTGGCTCTCCTCGACCTGGACGGTCAGGGCGTTGTTGCCTTGCGCCAGTGCTTCGGCGAACTGGACCGCCAGCTTGTGGCTGAGGCTGTCATTCTTGCCGGCATGCACGATGAGGGCGGGCGGCGCGTCGGCGGCGCGTCCGGGCGCCGCGGACAGCATGAGGAGGGCGCACGAAATCGCCGCAACTGCCCGCCTCACCCTCGCGCCTCCTTGGCCGCTCGCTCCGGTTCTCGCTTTGCCTTTGCGAGGCGGCGCTATACTGGCGACAGCTCCCATGCGCTTCAAGCCCGCCGATCCGCATGGCAATTGCGGGCTTGGATGTGCGACACTTCGCGCGGGAGGCGCCAAGGCGATGACGACGCTGCTTTATACGCATCCGGCCTGCCTGGAGCATGATCCCGGCAGCTACCATCCCGAATCGCCCGATCGGCTGCGCGCCGTGCTTGCCGGCCTGGCCGGATCGGAGTTCGCCCGGCTCCAGCGCCGCGAGGCGCCGCGTGCCGAGATCGACGAGGTGGCGCGCGTCCATCCCCCGGACTTCATCTCGGCGGTGCTCGGCTCGGTGCCGCACCGCGGCCATGCCGCGCTCGACGCCGACACGGTGCTGTCGCCAGGCTCGGGCGAAGCGGCGCTGCGCGCGGTCGGGGCCGTCTGCGCCGCGGTCGACGCCGTCGTCGCCGGCGAGGCCGACAACGCCTTCTGCGCCGTGCGCCCGCCCGGTCATCACGCCGAGGCCAATCGCGCCATGGGCTTCTGCCTCTTCAACAGCATCGCCATCGGCGCACAGCGCGCCCGCCAGACGCATGGGCTCGAGCGCGCCGCAGTGATCGATTTCGACGTCCATCACGGCAATGGCACGCAGGCGATCTTCGAGAACAACCCGCATGTCTTCTACGCCTCGACGCATCAATCGCCGCTCTATCCCGGCACCGGCGCGCGCAGCGAGACTGGCTGTGGCAACATCGTCAATGTGCCGCTGCGGCCGATGTCGGGCTCGGTCGAGTTCCGCCGTGCCTTCAACGAATTCATCCTGCCGACGCTCGAGGATTTCCGGCCAGACGTGATCCTGATCTCGGCCGGGTTCGACGCCCACCGCCAGGACCCCTTGGCGCAGCTCATGCTGGTCGAGGAGGACT
>JASHUO010000472.1 GCA_030039975.1 Alphaproteobacteria bacterium | reverse complement strand
CAGCACCGCGCCGTCGCCGCGGCCGATCGACGCCGTCCTGGCCGAGGGTTGGCGCGTCGGCGCCGCGGCGCGGCCGCTGCTGCGTGCCGCGCTCATTCTCTGCGCCGATCACGAGCTCAACGTCTCCGCTTTCGCCGCGCGCTGCGTCGCTTCGGCGCAAGCCAGTCCCTACAACGCGGTGATCGCCGGCATCGCGGCGCTGCAGGGCGGGCGCCATGGCGGCGCCTCGGAGCGCGCCGATGCTTTCCTCGCCGAGGCGCTGGCCGCGCCCGATCCGACGGCGCTCGCCACGGCCTATCTGCGGCGCGGCGAGCGTCTGCCGAGTTTCGGTCATCCGCTCTATCCCGAGGCGGATCCGCGCGCAAAGCTGCTGCTCGAGCTGATGGCGGAGCAAGGCGCGCCGCTGGTCGGTGACGGAATGCGCGTTGCCGCCGCGGTCACGGCGCTGATCGGCCGCGCCCCCAACATCGATTTCGCGCTGGCGCTGCTGCGCCGCGCGCTGGCGCTGCCCGACGGCGCGGCCCTGGCGCTGTTTCTCGTCGGCCGCAGCATGGGTTGGCTCGCTCAGGCGCAGGAGCAATATGCTGAGGGCCGCCTCATTCGACCCCGCGCACGCTATGTCGGCCCGCCGATTCCGTGAGCGCCGCGGTTCGCGGAAATGTCGACGGCGCGGATGAATCCCCAATCCGGCTGGGGTTGAACGCCGGCGGGACGCATGCTAGGAGCCTGCGAGGAAAAGCGATGATCGATCGGCTCAAAGCATGGCTGACGGAGGGCGGCGGACAAGCGACGGGCAAGGCGGACGAGCTGGAGCTGGCGGTCGCGGCGCTGCTCATCGAAGGGGCTGCCGTCGATGCTCCGCTCGATGAGCCGGAGCGCGCGACGGTGCGGCGGATCCTGAAGCGGCGCTTTGCGCTCGACGACGCGGCGCTGCAGCAGCTGGTTGCGGCGGCGGAAGGGAAGGCCGAGCGCTCGACCCAGCTGTTCGGCACGGTGCGGCTGCTCAATGAGCGCTTTTCCCACGCCAAGCGGATCGAGGTCATCGAGATGCTGTGGGAAGTCGCCTATGCCGATGGCGCGCTTGACCCGTTGGAGGATTCGATGCTGCGCCAGGTCGGCGGCCTGGTCGACGTGTCCGACCATGAGCGCGGCGAGGCGCGGCTGCGCGTGTTGCGCCGTCTCGGCATCGCCGAGTCGAGCTGATCGCCGGCGCGAGGCGGCGCCCTTCGGAGAACTCAGAGAAGAGTGCTGAACCATGACCTATGTCGTCACTGAAGCCTGCATCAAGTGCAAGTACATGGATTGCGTCGAGGTCTGCCCCGTCGATTGCTTCTACGAGGGCGAGAACATGCTCGTCATCCATCCCGATGAGTGCATCGATTGCGGCGTCTGCGAGCCGGAATGCCCGGCCGAGGCCATAATCCCTGACAGCGAGCCTGTCGCCGAGAAATGGATCGAGGTCAACCGCCAGTATTCGACGAGCTGGCCAAACATTACGCGCAAAGGCGAAGCGCCTCCAGACGCCGATCAGTTCAAGGGTGTTTCCGATAAGTTCGAGAAGTTCTTCACCCCAAACCCCGGCAAGCGCTGATCGCAACTTGCGGGATTTGCATGGCTGTTCTGCTGGCATCGGGGGCTCAATTGTGGTATGTATTGATGGCGGCGTGAGGGTATCAGGTCGCTCCCGGTAATAGAGGGTCCGGGCAGTGGTGGTGGCGGCCCCTAATTTTGGGGTCGGGCCGGCAGAATCGCTTTGTGCCTTGGTCGACCCTGCTCGTTCCTCGGACGCCTTTTCGTTGAGAGACAATGATGTCGGAAAAGATCGGTTTTGCTGCGGGAGACCTCGTGGTCTATCCCACCCATGGTGTCGGCAAGATCCTTGGTATCGAAGAGCAGGAGATCGCCGGCTATACCCTCAACGTTTTCGTCGTCCATTTCGACAAGGACCGCATGACTTTGCGTGTGCCGCTGGCCAAGGCGAAGGTCTCGGGGCTGCGGCGGCTGTCGACGCGCAAGGAAATGGACGCGGCGCTCACCAAGCTCAAAGGCCGCTCGCGCGCCAAGCGCACCATGTGGAGCCGGCGCGCTCAGGAATATGAGCAGAAGATCAATTCCGGCGACCCCGCTTCGATCGCCGAAGTGGTGCGCGATCTCTACCGCAATGTCGGCCAGCCCGAGCAATCCTATAGCGAGCGTCAGATCTATCAGGCTGCGCTCGATCGGTTGGTGCGCGAATTCGCCGCGGTCGAGAAGATCGACGAGGATACGGCGGCACGGCGGCTCGAGCAGATGCTGAGCGCCGCCTGAGCGGCTGCGCCCGCTGCGTGTCGTGCATAGCACGGGCGAAGGGTTTGTGATAAGGGGGCGGTCGTGAGTACGGCCGCCCCCGTTGCTTCCGACATCTTCGCCCGCTTGGTGCGCCCGCAACGGATCTGGGCTGTCGCCGCGATCCATGGCGAGTGGCGCCGCCTGGCGCAGCTCCACGCGGCGCTGGCGCAGCGCCTCGCGAAAGGCGACCGATTGGTTTATCTCGGCGATTATCTCGGCCATGGCGCCGAGATCGGCGCCGCACTCGACGAGCTCGTCGCGTTCCGCCGGCTGTTTCTCGCCCGCCGCTTCGCCTTTCTCGGCGACATCGTGTTTCTCCGCGGCAGCCAGGAAGAGATGTGGCAGAAGCTGCTGCAGCTGCAATTCGCGCCCAATCCGCGCGAGGTGCTGCAATGGATGCTCGATCACGGCGTCGGCGCGACGCTCGCGGCTTACGGTGGCGATACGCGCCAGGGCCTCGCCGCGGCGCGCGACGGCGTGCTCGGCTTGACGCGCTGGACGGCATCGCTGCGCGCCGGACTCGAGGCACATCCCGGCCATCGCCAGCTTCTCACCAGCTTGAAGCGCTATGCCTTGACCGAGGATGGCGCGCTGCTCTTCGTCCATGCCGGCATCGATCCCGGCAAGCCGCTCGATCTGCAGCGCGACATGCTCTGGTGGGGCAATGTCAACATCCTCGAGCTCGAAGCGCCCTATGGCGGTTTTCGCCGCATCATCCGCGGCTACGACCGGCGCCATGGCGGGCTCATCGAAAGCCGCTACGCCGTCTCGCTCGACGCCGGCAGCGGCTTCGGCGGCCCGCTTCTCGCGGCCTGTTTCGCCCCGGATGGTGCGATCCTCGACCGCCTCGAGGTCTGATCGTCCCGCTGCGCCGAAAAGCAACGGCCCCGGCGTTGCCGCCGGGGCCGTGAACCCCCGTCCGGTTCCGTCGATCAATCGCCGATTGCCGGCTGTCCGCCGACCTCGTCCCAGATCTTGACCTCATGCGTCGGCTCGCGCACGCCGAGGCCGCCGACGACCACGCCGAGCGCCGCCACCGCGATCGGGTAGGCAAGGCCGACGAGCGGGATGCCGGTGAAGGTCGCCGCCAGCAAGGTGGCGATGAACGGCACGCCGCCGCCGAAGACGCCGTTGCCGATGTGATAGGGCAGCGACATCGAGGTGTAGCGGATGCGCGCCGGGAAGAACTCCACCAGGAAGGCGGCGATCGGCCCGTACACCATCGTCACCAGGATCACCATGTACCAGACCAGAATGGTGAGGATGACCGGATTCTCCTTGTAGACGCCAAGCAGCGTGAAAACCGGCCAATAGGTGATCACGGCGAGCGCGAAGCCCGCGATCATGATCGGCTTGCGGCCGATCCGGTCCGAGAGTGCGCCGAACACGACGAAGAACGGTGCGCCCAGCAGCAGCGCGAAGGTCAGGATCAGATAGACCTGGATGTAAGGCAGTTTCAGCACCACCAGGAGATAGGCCAGGGCGTAGAACTGGCTGGTGTACCAGACGACGCCTTCGGGCGCGGTGAAGCCGAAGAGCGCGATCAGGATGAGGCCCCAGTTGCGCCCGCTGCCGAAGCTCTCGAGCGCCGGGTTGGCGGAAGACTTGCCCTGCTGCTTCAGGCGTGCGTAGAGCGGCGACTCCGTCAGCTTGATGCGGATATAGCCGGACAGCACCACCAGCACCGCCGAGAGCAGGAACGGGAAGCGCCAGCCATAGGCGGTGAAGGCCTCGTCACCGAGGCCGATGCGGAACGCCATGATGGTGAGCAGCGCGGCGACGATGCCCATCGTCGCCGTCGTCTGGATCCAGCTGGTATAGAGGCCGCGCCTGCCGTCGGGCGCATGCTCGGCGATGTAGGTCGCCGCTCCGCCATACTCGCCGCCAAGCGCCAGGCCCTGCACCAGCCGACAGGCCACCAGCAGCACCGGCGCGGTCCAGCCGATGGCCGCAAAGGTTGGCAAGCAGCCGACGAGCGTGGTCGCGAGACCCATCAGCACCAGGGTCAGCATGAAGGTGAACTTGCGGCCGACGAGATCGCCGAGATGGCCGAAGATCACCGCGCCGATCGGCCGGACGACGAAGCCCAACCAGAAGACGCCGAGACTGTACAGGAAGCTATCGGCGAATTTGACTTCGGGCGGCAGGAAATGCTGCCCGAAGAACGCGGCAAGCACACCGTAGAGATAGAAATCGTACCATTCGATCAGGGTGCCGGATGAAGACGCCGCGATGATGAAGCTGAGGCTCTTCCGCTCGGTCGCTATGCCTCGCCCGGCTGTTGCTGCAGTTACTGCCATGACGTTTCCCCCATTCCCGTGGTGCGGCTTTCATGGGCCCCGGACTTCGCCGGAAGCGCGCCTATGCCGCGTTGAGCGAAACCTTACGCCGAGTACAGCCCTTAGGCAATGCAAGCGGGTTCGTTCACTTTAGCAATAGTTGTGTGAAACTAATTACCCCGCCCTGGAATCGGCGATATTTCAGGTCTAAAGTAATTTTCCATGGATATCGCAATCATCGGCGGCGGGCCGGCTGGGCTCTTCTTCAGCCTGCTCATGAAGCGGCGCGACCCGAGCCACCGAATCACGGTGTTCGAGCGCAACCGGCCGGACGACACTTTCGGCTGGGGCGTCGTCTTCTCCGACGAGACCCTGGCCAACATCGCCGCGGCCGATCCCGAGAGCTATGGCGAGATCACGCAAAGCTTCGTCCATTGGGACGCGATCGACATCCACTGCCGCGGCGAGGTGCTGACCTCGCGCGGCCACGGCTTCTCCGGCCTCGCCCGGCGGCGGCTCCTCGCCATTCTGCAGCGCCGCGCCGCCGCGCTGGGCGTCGAGCTGCGCTTCGGCGCTGAGGTGAACGGGGAGGGCGCGCCGCCGCGCGCCGATCTCGTGCTTGCGGCGGATGGTGCCAACAGCGTGCTGCGCGAGCGTTTCGCCGCCGCCTTTGCGCCCAAGATCGATTGGCGACCCAATAAATTCGTCTGGCTCGGCACCACGCTCCACTTCGAGGCCTTCACCTTCTTCTTCAAGGAGGATGCGCACGGCCTGTGGCGCGTCCACGCCTATCCCTTCGATGCGGGCCACAGCACCTTCATCGTCGAGACCACCGAAGCGACCTGGCGCCGCGCCGGGCTCGACAGCGCCGCCGAGGACGAGACCATCGCCTTCTGCGAGCGGCTGTTCGCGGCCGAGCTCAGGGGCCACGCGCTGCTCAAGAACCGCGCCATCTGGCGCAGCTTTCCGACCGTGCGCAACGCGCGCTGGTCTACCGGCAATGTCGCGCTTATCGGCGATGCCGCGCATACCGCGCATTTCTCCGTCGGCTCCGGCACCAAGCTCGCCATGGAGGATGCGATCGCGCTCGCCGATGCGCTGGCGGCGACCCCCGGCGACGTGCCGGCGGCCCTCCACGCCTACGAAGCGGCGCGCCGGCCCGAGGTCGAGGCGCTGCAGCGCGCGGCGCAAGCGAGCCTCGCCTGGTTCGAGGAGACTGAGCGCTATTTCGGCCGGCTCGACCCGCTCGAATTCGCCGCCAGCCTGCTTACCCGCTCGCTGCGCATCACGCACGAGAATCTGAAGCTCCGCGACCCCGCTTTCGTCGGCCGCATCGATCGGTGGTTCGCGG
>JASHUO010000006.1 GCA_030039975.1 Alphaproteobacteria bacterium | reverse complement strand
GTCTCAACCTGCCAAGGCCTCGGGATGCCAGATGAGGAGCCGGTGGCGGATCACCTCCATCGCCTTGACCAGCGTTGCGCCGACAATGGCAATCGCCAGGATACCGGCGAAGACTCCTGGCGAATCGGCGAATCGCATCTCTGTCATGATCGAGCCGCCGAGCCCCTCGCCCCCCATCGCCATCTCGCTGATGATCTCGACAATGAGCGCGATCGGCATTGCCACCTGCAAGCCGGTGAAGATCTGTGGCAGCGCTGCGGGCAGCGCGACCTCCCAGAGAAGCTGACGGCGCCCGGCGCCGAGGCTGAGCGCCGACCAGAGCAGAAGCGGCTCGACGCTTTCGGCGGCGGCCCAGGATGCCACCACCACCGGGAAAACGGCCGAAAAGGCAACCATCAGAATCTTGGACGCATCGAAGACGCCGAACCAGAGGATGAACACCGGCAGGAAGGCGATCTTCGGCATCGGCAGACCAATCGAGACAAGGGGATCGAAGAACCAGCGCATCAGGGGGACGCGGGCAATAAGGATGCCGATGACGATGCCGGCAATGCCGGCCAGAGCGAATCCGGCAAAGGCGCGATAAAGCGTCAGGAAGACACCAAGCACCATATCGCCCGAGGTCACATCGTGATAAAGCCGCACCACAACCGTGGAAAACGCGGGCAGGAGGAAGCTCGAGACGACATGCGCTTCGGCAAAAGCCTGCCATGCCGCAAGGACCGCGAGAATGGACACCCAGCGCAGCAATCCCTGGATAAGGGCCGTCAGCCTCGCCATCTGAGCGCCCAGCCCATCAGAGCGAGATAGAGGCGGTCGGCAAAGAACCCGACGGCAGAGACGGTCAGCACGCCGGCGAACATTGCGTCATAAGCCCCGCCCTCGCCATAAGAGGAAATGAGATAACCCATGCCGCGTTGGCTGATTATGAACTCCGCCGCGACCAGCAAGATGAAGGAGAGTGCCAGGGCATTGCGGACCCCGGCCAGGATCTCCGGCATCGCCGCCGGCAGCACCACTTCCCACAGCACCTGATGCCGCTTGGCGCCGGCGGCGAGTGCGGACCAGATCAGCACCTCTTCGACGCCGCGAGCGCCGTTGAAGGCCCCGATCACCACCGGCAGCAGGCAGCCGAGAAAGACGGCGGCGATCTTCGAGGCGGCGCCGAGACCGAACCATAAAATCATCACCGGAATGAGCGCCGAACGCGGCAACGGGTAGAGCACGCGAATAAGCGGGTTGATCAGCACCTCGACGGGCCGATACCACGCCATCGAGATGCCGAGGACGACACCGACGACGATCCCCAGGGCGAGCCCTGCTACCAGGTTTTGCAACGAAGACAACCCGTTGGTCGCGAGATCTCCGTCTCGCAGCAGTTCGACCCAAGCCCGCACCACGGCGCTCAGCGGCGGCAGCGTCTGCGGATCGATGAGGCCAAGGCGTGGTGCTAATTCCCAGAGCACGGCCAGCAGCAAGAGCGGTGCGTAGCGCGTGAGCGTGGCCTTCATGACCCTTGCCGCTCCTGTGCGATAATCGCCTCGTTGCGCACCAAGCCCCAGAGACGCTCGACCTTCTCGGCAAACTCGCGCGTGCCGGCGATCTCGCTTCCATGCTCGCCGGCAAAACTGGTATCGACGATTTCCTTGATGCGGCCGGGCCGCGCGGACATGACGGCGACGCGATCGGCAAGATAGACCGCCTCGCGTACGTCGTGCGTAACGAACACGACCGTTTTTGGCGTACGCCTGATAATGGCAAGCAGCTCTTCATGCATGAGAGCCCGAGTCTGGGCATCGAGGGCACCGAAGGGCTCGTCCATCAGCAGTATCGCCGGATCGATGGCGAGGGTGCGGGCGATCGCCACGCGTTGCTTCATGCCGCCCGAGAGCTGTGCCGGATAGCTGTTTTCGAAGCCGCGAAGATGAACGAGCTCGATCAGATCTTGCGCTCGCTTCTCGCGTGCGGCGCGCGGCAGGCGCTGTTTTTCGAGGCCGTAGAGAATGTTTTGACGAACCGTCTTCCAGGGGAAGAGGGCAAAACTCTGAAACACGATACCGCGATCGGGCCCCGGCCCGGAAACCGGTCGGCCCCCGACAGTGATCGTCCCTGCCTCGACGGGGAGAAAGCCGCCGAGGAGATAGAGGAGCGTGCTCTTGCCGCAGCCGCTGGGACCGAGCAGCGCCAAAAATTCACGCTCGCGCACCTCGAGCGATACGTTTTCCAAGGCAAGCACCGGACGCCCGCGCGGCGGGCGGTAGGTATGACTGACTTCCCGAAACGAAATCCCCATCAGCGCGGTCGCTTGGCTGCGTCCTCGACGAGCGACAGATCCGCATATTTGTTCACGTCGATCGAGATATTGAGCAGCCCGAGCTCCTTCTGAACATTGAGATTGTTCTGCAGCGCTTTCACGTTGGGGATCACATCCGGGTTGCGATAGTAGTCCTCTTTGGTGAAGAGCCAGTCTTCATAGGCGGCTGGTGGCTGCTTGGTGAAATTCGACAGGATGCGGATTGCCTCCGCGCGATTCTTGGGATCGTAGTACCAGCGCATCGCGCGCTGCCAGTCTTCGAAGAAGTCCACGAGAACGGCACGATGTTGCGCGATGAAGCCCTGCCGGGCCGCCATCAGCGTCGTCTGCGCCGCTCCCATCGCGTCCTTCATGGTGAAGAGAGTGCGCACCTTGCCCGTCTTCTTCGCGATGAGCGCGAACGGCATCACCATCCCTGCCAGGTCGACTTTCTTTTCCTCCAGCGCGGCCGCCATATTGGGGAACTGGATCTCGACAATCTGATAATCCCGGTTCTCCTCGAGCCCGTGATCCCTCAGGATTTTACGCAGGGCCATATCCACCGCGCCGCCGAGGCCATTGGTGGCGAGCACCTTGCCCTTGAGGTCCTCCACTTTATGGATCGGACTGTCGGTGCGGACGAGATATTCATTGGCGTAGTAGCCATCGATTCCGTCCTGATAGAGGTCGCCGATGAGGCGGAGATCGTTCATATGCGCGTTCTGAATGGCAAGGCCGAAGGAAGAGAAGGCAAGCGCTGCTATATCAAGTTCCCCGGCGGCCAGGGCCGTGATCTGTGGCGTACTGCCGCGGAAATGGATCAGCTCCACCGTGTAGGACTTGCCGTAGTGCTTGAGGATCTCCGGCTTGGCAAAGATGATCGAAGTGAGCTGGCCGGGCACGACGGCCCAGCCGACGCGTAGCTTCAGCGGGCCCTGAGCTTCGGCCCCCGCCGAGGCCACGATCATCACAGCAAGAGCGATGCCAAACCAAATCCGCCGCGCCATTAACCATCCTCCCTCCGGGAACCCATCATTTTATCGGCCGATCATCGTGGGCAGCTGACCTTAGTCCCTGGGGCATATCCGCATGAGCGGGCAAGCTTGTCAATCTCTGGACAGGAGCAGCGCATCACAGGCAGGATCGCGCTACGCGGAAAGGGAGGCGGTGTTGCGCGAATTCGAGCTGGGGCGAGCGGTGCCGCGTACAGAAGACTTCCGGCTGCTGCGCGGTCGTGGCCGCTACACAGATGATATCGCCTTGCCGCGACAGGCCTACCTGCATGTCCTGCGCTCGCCGCATGCCGCCGCGCGCTTACGTTCCCTCGAGACGAAGGCCGCCGCGGGCGCTCCCGGCGTGCTTGCGGTTCTGACCGGGCCCGATGCCGAGGCGGACGGGCTCGGGACCTTTTCTTCGGTGGTCCAGCGCCGGCGGCCCGACGGGTCGGCAAACTTCGTTCCGCCCTACCGCGTCCTGGCGCTCGACCGCGTGCACCACGTCGGCGAGCCCGTCCTTGCAATCATCGCCGAGAGCCTCGCCGCGGCCAAAGACGCTGCCGAGCTCGTCGACATCGATTGGGAGATCCTGCAATCGGTGACTGAAACGGCCGAGGCACCAGCCGCCGCAGCGACGGTATGGGACGAAGTGCCAGACAATATTTGCTTCGTTCATGAAATCGGCAACAAGGCCGCTGTCGATGCCGCCTTCGCCCGCGCCAAGCACGTCGTGCGGGAGCAGTTTCGGATCAGCCGCGTCGCCGTCAATCCGATGGAAGGGCGGACCGCTCTTGGCGTCTATGACGAGCACGAGGATCGCTACGTTCTCTATGCCGGAGTGCAAGGCGTTCATCGCACGCGTGCCGAGCTGGCCGGAACCATCTTCAAGATGCCGGCGAGCCGTCTTCGCGTGATTTCTCCCGATGTTGGCGGCGGCTTTGGCATGAAGGGCAGCGCCTTTCCAGAGCTGGCGCTCGTGCTATGGGCGGCGCGGAAGGTCGCCCGGCCCGTCAAGTGGGCGGCCGAGCGGGGTGAGAGCTTCATCGCCGACCATCATGCACGCGACAATCTGTCCGACGTCGCGCTGGCGCTCGACGAACGGGGCAAGTTCTTGGCGCTGCGCGTCAACACCATCGCCAATCTCGGCGCTTTTCTCGCCTCGATGGGCGTCCATGTCGCGACCAACAATCTCGGCGGCCTCGCCGGCCCCTACACGACGCCGCATATTCACGTGACCGTTACCGGTGTTTTCTCCAACACCAATCCTACCTGCCCCTATCGCGGCGCCGGCCGGCCAGAAGCCTCCTATTGTATCGAGCGCATCATCGACATTGCAGCCCGTCAGGCGGGATTCGAGCCGGCTGAGCTGCGCCGACGCAACATGATCCCGCCGACGGCACTGCCCTACCGGACCGGCCTGGTCTTCACCTACGACAGCGGCGCCTTTGAGAAGACCCTCGACATGGCGCTTGAGCTTGCGGACTGGCGGGGCGTGGCAGCGCGCCGGGCAGCGGCGGCGGCGCGCGGCAAGCTTTATGGCGCCGGCCTGGCCAGCGTCATCGAGATCGCTGGCGGACCAGCCGACCTGCCGCTCGAGGAAGCCGTCGAAATTCGTTTCGATCCAACCGGACATGCAGCAGTGCTTGCCGGCACGCATTCGCATGGGCAAGGCCACGAGACCATGTACCGGCAATTTGCCGCGCATGCTTTGGGTTTGGCACCCGAGCATGTTCAGGTCTTCTACGGTGATACGGATCTCGTCTTTCATGGCCGCGGCACGTTCGGCTCGCGCTCGGCGAGCGTTGGCGGCGCAGCCTTCCTCGGTGCTGCGCAAAAGATCATCGACAAGGGCAGGCTCATCGCCGCTCATCTGCTCGAGGCCTCCGCCCTCGATGTCGAATTTGCCGAAGGCCGCTTTACTGTGACGGGCACCGATCGCTCGGTCGAGCTTGTCGAGGTCGCCAAAGCCGCCTTCGTCCCGCAACGCATGCCGCGCGATCTCGAGCTCGGCCTCGATGCGCGCGCCGTGGTGACCCCGCCGGGACCGACCTTCCCCAATGGCTGCCATGTCTGTGAAGTCGAGATCGACCCCGAGACGGGCGTCGCCGGTATCGTGCGCTATGCCGTCGTCGACGATGTCGGCAAGGTGGTCAACCCTCTGCTGCTGAAGGGCCAGATCCATGGCGGCGTTGCCCAGGGCGCCGGCCAGGCATTGTGCGAGGCTCTGATCTACGACCACGGTAGCGGCCAGCTGCTGACCGGTTCGTTCATGGACTATTGCATGCCGCGCGCCACCGACCTGCCGATGCTCGCGGTTGCGAGCAACGAGGTGCCGGCAAAAACCAATCCGCTCGGCATCAAAGGCGCCGGGGAAGCCGGCACGGTCGGCGCGCTGCCAGCGGTGATGAACGCCATCAACGACGCGCTCCTGCCCCTCGGCATTCGACATTTTGACATGCCGGCGACGCCGGAGCGGCTTTGGCGTGCGATCCGCGCTGTTGAAACGAAAAAAGCCCCTCCCCCGTAAAGGGGGAGGGGCTGAGGGAACTCTGTTCGCTGCTGAAAAAGGCTGATCAGGCAGCTCTATCGACCGGACGACGTGGTTCGTTCCTCATTTTCGGACGGTGTTGTAGCTTGGTGAAAACAGCGCTCCGGGAGGATTGGCCATGGCCGATGCCATCGAGCTTAACGTCAACGGCAAGACCTACCGGCTGAGCGTGCCTCCCGAGACCCCGCTGCTTTATGTGTTGCGCAACGATCTCGAGCTCAACGGCGCGAAATTCGGCTGCGGGCTCGGACAGTGCGGCGCCTGCACTGTTCTGGTCGGCAGTCAGGCCGTGCGCTCCTGCGCCTATCCGGTCGATGCTGCGCAGGACAAGCCGATCACGACCATCGAAGGACTGGGCAGCCCGGAAAGGCTGCACCCGTTGCAGCAAGCCTTCATCGACGAGCAGGCGGTCCAATGCGGATATTGTATCAACGGAATGGTGATGACGGCCGCCGCGCTGCTGCTGCGTGATCCACATCCGGATGACAGCGCAATTCGCCAAGAACTGGCCACAAATCTTTGCCGCTGCGGCGCGCATACACGCATTCTCCGCGCCATCGCACGCGCAGGAGGGGAGACGGCCCAATGACCGCGCCGGTCCTCAACCGGCGGCGCTTCAATCAATCCGTCGGTGCCCTGACCATCGCATTTTCGTTCACGCCTCTCGCTTGCGCGGCTGAACCGGTGACGCTGCCGGAACGCGTGGCGACAAACCGCAGGCTGGACGCTTGGCTGCGAATCAACCCTGACGGCACCATCACCGTCTTCACGGGCAAGGTTGAGCTCGGCCAAGGCATCCTCACGGCTCTACGCCAGATCGCCGCCGACGAGCTCGGCGTTGCCCCGGCGAGGGTCAAGATCATTTCCGGTGACACGGCGCAAACGCCCGATGAGGGCTTCACATCCGACAGCCAGTCGATCGAGCATGGTGGCGCCGCCATAAGCCATGCCTGCGCCGAGGCGCGCGCGATCTTGCTGGGGCTCGCTGCCGAAAAGCTTGGCGTCACGCCCGACCAGCTCACTGTCGAGGACGGCGCCGTTTCGTCGGGCAACGGGCGCCTGAGCTATTGGGAACTTAGCGTCGCAGCGAATCTCCACGGTCAAGCGAGCGCAAACAGTGCGCCAAGACCCGCGAATCGGCATCGGCTTATCGGCAAGAGCTCGCCGCGGCTCGACATTCCCGCCAAGGTCACCGGCGGCGCCAGCTTCGTTCAAGACATCAGACTGCCCGGTCTGCTGTTCGGCCGTATTTTGCGGCCGCCCAGCTATCATGCCGCACTTGTCTCCTTCGACGAAGCGCGGGTCCGCAAATTGCCCGGAGTCGTGACCGTGGTGCGCGACGGACGCTTTCTTGGGGTAGTTGCCGAGCGCGAAGAGCAGGCCATCGCCGCGCGCCAGGAGCTTGCGCGAGCGGCGAGCTGGCGCGACGCCCCATCTCCGCCGGCCTTCCAGGACATTTATGCCTATCTGAAATCCCTGCCCGTCAAAGACTACGTCATCAGCCGCGAAGGTGGCGACGCGCCGCCATCCACTGTCACGAGCTCGCACAGCGCCACCTATACGCGACCCTACACGGCTCACGCGTCGATCGGCCCTTCCTGCGCCGTGGCTCGGTTCGAGCACGGGCATCTCATAGTCTGGACGCATTCGCAGGGCGTCTTTCCGCTGCGTAACGATCTCGCCAAAGCGCTCGACATGGATGTCGCCAAGATCCGCTGCATCCATGCTCAGGGATCGGGATGCTACGGCCATAACGGCGCCGACGATGTCGCCCTCGATGCCGCGCTCCTGGCGCGCGCGAGCAACGGCCGGCCGGTTAAGGTGCAGTGGATGCGCGATGATGAGTTCGGCTGGGAGCCCAACGGACCCGCGATGATCGTCGAGCTCCATGCCAGCCTCGGCGAGGTCGGCGAAATCGTC
>JASHUO010000471.1 GCA_030039975.1 Alphaproteobacteria bacterium | reverse complement strand
ACCGGCGCGTGCCGCCCACCTTGTCCGCGGGGGCCTTGTCCAGCATGCGCATCTCGCGGATCTCCGGGTGCCAGCCGCCCATGCCGGCGAAATCGCGGATGCGTGTCCAGACGCTCGCGAGCGGCCCGTGGATTACCGAGGAGCAGAAGACTTTCGCCGGCCGGGCCCCCTGCCAGCGGGTTGCTCCCGCCGGGATGGGTCTGCCCGCCGCCTTCTCGGCGAGCGCGGACAGGCCACCGGCGAAGACAGTATTGGAGATGATCTCGACGTAGCGGCCACTTTCACCCGGGGGCTCGTCGAACTCCGCCTGCCATTCAGCGAAGGTGATATCGCCGTCGGTTACCGGGACTAAGGTGAAGGTTGCGAGATAATTCGCGACGGGGAAGGCCGGCTTCTCGAAATTGTAGCGGAAGCGGTAGCAGCAGTCGTCGAGCTCCAGAAGCCGCTCGCGAACCTGCGTACCGTCCGTCAAAACGAAGGAGCGGATCGCGCCGACGCTATCGGCGTCGCGCCCGTCCTCGATATGGCTTTCCCTGATCGCGGGGTGCCACGAGGGCAGCGCGTTGAAATCGCGCACGATCTGCCAGACCGCTTCGACCGGAGCCGCGATGATCCTGCTCGCATACGCTCTTGCCATGACCGGTTCCTCCCTAAGCCTGCGACCCCGTGATCGCTTTGAACGCGCGAGTCTGCTCGACGATCGCGCTCTCCGTCGGCAGGCGCTCCATCGAGCTGGCACCATAAAAACCGTGGCAGCGCGGCGAACGCGAAAGCACGAAACGAGCGTCCTCTGGGGTCGCAATCGGGCCGCCATGGCAGAGCACGATGACGTCCTCGCGCAGCGCATGAGCGGCTTCGGCAATTGCGTCGATGCGGGCAACGCACTCGTCGAGCGCGAGCGCCGTACCGGCGCCGATCGTGCCGCCCGTCGTCAAACCCATATGGGCGACGAGGATGTCGGCACCGGCGGCCGTCATCGCGTGCGCCTCGTCGGGCGTGAACACATAAGGCGTCGTCAGAAGCTCCTTCCGGCGCGCCAGACGGATGAGGTCGACCTCGAGCGCGTAGCCCATCCCCGTCTCCTCGAGATTGGCGCGAAAGGTGCCATCGATGAGGCCGACCGTGGGAAAATTCTGGATGCCCGCGAACCCCAGCGCCTTCAGCTCTTCAAGGAATGAATCGAACAGGCAGAACGGATCGGTGCCATTGACGCCGGCAAGCACCGGCGTGTTGCGGACCACGGGAAGAACTTCCCGCGCCATCTCGCGCACGATCTCGTTGGCATTGCCATAGGCCAGCATGCCTGCGAGCGAGCCGCGACCGGCCATGCGGTAGCGGCCCGAATTGTAGATAACGATGAGATCGACACCGCCGCTCTCCTCGCATTTGGCGGAAAGCCCGGTACCGGCTCCGCCGCCGATGATGGGAACCCCACGGCGCACCATGTCCTGGAAACGCGCGAGGAGAGCACCGCGCTCGAAGCTGCCGACCTCAGGCATCGCCGGCGATCTCCATGAAATGGGCCGCGAGCGCGGCGGCAAAGGCATCGTCGTTGATATGGAGCGGCAAGCGAACAACGCTGCGATTGGCTGCCGGCCGAAGCTCCGCCTCGAGGGCGGAGAACAGGGCGGCGTCAGCCGCCGGATCGTAAAAGGGTTGTCCGGGTGCATCGAGCGCCGAAACACCGCGCTCGGGGATTACTAGGCGAAGCGGCCCCTCGCAGCGATCGAGACGTTCGGCGATCCAGCTTCCTATTCGCGCGTTCTCCTCTGGGGTCGTGCGCATCAACGTGACCTGGGGGTTATGGCGATAGAGAAGACGATGGCGGTAGCGCTCCGGAACCGTCTCCATGGCGCCGAAATTCACCATGTCGAGCGCGCCGCAGGAGACGACACATGGGACCCGCGTGCGCCGGACAGCGCCAAAGCGGTCTTCGCGGCACGGGAAAACGCCGCCCATCAGGAAGTCCGCGGCCTCCGTCGTGGTCACGTCAACCACGCCCGCCATCAGGCCGGAGTCGACGAGCTTTTCCATCGATTGCCCGCCCGTGCCGGTGGCGTGGAAGACGAGGCAATCCCAATCTCCAGCGAGACGCTGTGCGATGCGCGTAACGCAAGGCGTTGTCACACCGAACATCGTTATGCCGAGAGAGGGCTTGTCGTGCACGCTGTCTTTCGGAGGTGGACCGGACGCAGCCATGCCGGCGATGGCACGCGCCGCGTTCGCTAACACGACGCGCGATATCCGGTTGAGATCGGCGATGTCGGTGACGGAATACATCATGGCAATGTCGCTCGGCCCCACATAGGGTGCGACGTTGCCAGAGGCGACGGTCGACACCATGAGCTTCGGTACGCCGACCGGCAGCGCTCGCATGGCAGGGGCGATCAAGGCGGTTCCGCCCGACCCGCCGAGTCCGATGATGCCGGTGATGTCCTTGCGACCGGCGATGAACCGCTCGAACGCCTCTGCCATGGCAGCGATCGCGCTGCCCCGATCGCCGGTGAAGGCGGCCGCCGCTCCGTTCGGATGGCAGGCGGCGACGGCATCCGGCCCGATATCCGCCGCCTCGACGCGAGGCTCCCCGGCGGACCCGCCGGTCGAGAGATCGACGAGCACAGCCTCGCCCCCCTGCCCCCGGATTACCCTCGTCACATAGGCAAGCTCGAGGCCCTTCGTATCGCAGGTGCCGGCAACGTAGATCGGCATTCCTGTCCTCCCTCGACAATCGTTCGTCGTTCACATCGCACTCGACTGTTCCCGACACCGCCCGCGGTCGGGCGAGCACCGTGCACCCGTCAGGAAGGCGCGCACGCCGCGGCAGACGAACCCACGCGGCGCGGCAGCTCGGCGAGCCGTTTGCCGCGATGGAACAGGATCGCATGTTCGATCGGGCACACCACGAAGACGTTGGAGCCGACCTCGGGCACCCCCCGCGACGGGCCCTCCGCCGGCGGGACCTTGGCCTTGATGCGGCTTCCGCCCACGGCGAGGGTGACGAGATGCTGCCCGCCAATCGCTACAGCCCGGCGCAGCACGCGCGCGGGGACGCTGTCGGGCAAGGGCGTGGTGGCGACGCGGATGTATTCGGGCCTTATGCCGAAACGGACATTCTCGAGCTCCGGCAACGGCGCCGCCAGCGGGAACGGCACGCCGTCCACGACGAAGCCGGATCCCTCTGCCGGCTGCACGGTCAGGAAGTTCATGCCGGGGTTTCCGAGGAACCAGCCGCCGAACTCGCTGTTCGGTTGGTCGTAGAGTTCACGCGGCGGCGCGCATTGGACAATCTCGCCGTCGCGCATGAGCGCAATCTGGTCGGCGAGCGTCATCGCCTCCGTCTGGTCGTGCGTGACATACACGATCGTCTGCCGTACGTGCCGGCGCAGCTCCTTGAATGCCCGAATGAGCACAAGCTTCGCATGCACCTCGACGTTGGTTGTCGGCTCGTCGAACAGCGTCACGGCGGCACGGCGCGCAATGGCGCGGCCCACGGCGACCTTCTGGCGCGCGGCAAGGTTTAGGCGATCGATGTGCAGACGGCGGGCGTCGCCGAGCTCGAGGATCTCGATCGCCTCGTCCACGCGGCGCCGCCGCTCCGCCACCGTTAGCGTACGGTCGTTCGCTAGCGGCAGCTCGATGTTCTCGACCACGTTCAGCGTGCGATACATCACCGGATACTGGAACACCATGGCCACATCGCGCCGGCGCGCCGGAAGTGTCGTCACGTCGCGATCGCCAAAGCGGATGGTGCCTGCGCTCGGGCGCTCAAGGCCCGCGATCATCCTCAGCAGCGTCGTCTTGCCGCATCCGGATGGGCCGAGCAGGCAAGTCACGGCCCCCTCGGGAAAGACGAAGGAGACGTCCTTAACCGCCATGAGCGAGCCGAACTGGCGTCGCAGCCCCTGGACGCGCACGTCAGCCATCGCGAAACTCCCCGGGTGCGCCTGTAACGCGGCCAATGCGCCGACCGCTTGCGCGGTCGAATACGATAGGTCCGCCGGGCCGCATCGCCAGAGGAAACGGGTCGCCGAGATCGAGCGACGCCAACGCTCTGGCGGGTACCGTCGTGACGAGGGTCGTCTCGTCGAGCTGGACGTAGACGACGGACTCCGAGCCGAGATTCTCGACCAGGGTCACCTTGCCGATGCCGAGCGGCGCGGTACCGGAGGCTGGTGACGTGATGTGCTCGGGCCGGATCGCCACCATCGCGTCGGCCGATGCCGCGCCGTTTTCGAGCGCGATCGGCAGCCGACCTATGGCAGTGGTGCACATCGCGTTTGTTGCATCGAGGTGCGCAGGCAAGACGTTGCAGCGGGGAAACCCGACCAGCTCGATCGTACGCAACCAGGATGGATCGTAGTAAACCGTATCCACCGGCCCGGCCTCGACAAGTCGCCCGCGATCCATGACCACGAGGTGTTCGGCCATCGTCAGCGCCTCGAGCGGATCGGAAGTGACGTAGAGGAAGGTGGCACCGAGCTCCGCGCGCATGTCCTTGAGATCCTCCATGAGGCTCTCGCGCAGCTTGAAATCGAGCCCAACCAAGGGATCATCGAGGATGAAAATGTCCGCATTCTTGAGGATGCCGCGGGCGATCGCGGCGCGCTGCTTCTCGCCGCCGGAAAGTTGGCTCGGCCGTTTGGCGAGCAGCGGGCGGATATGCAGTATTCCGGCCGCTTGGTCGACCCGCGCAGCGATCTCGGAGCGCGGCACGGCCTGCAGCGCCATGGGATAGGCGATATTGTCGAACACGCTCATGTGCGGAAACAGGGCGAAAGACTGCGGCACATATCCAATCGAGCGCTCGGCCGCCGGCATTTGCGCGATGTCCTCGCCGTCAAACAGAATGCGTCCAGCCGAGGGAGCCTCGAGCCCGATGAGGATTCGCATCAGAACCGATTTTCCGCATCCCGGCGGGCCGCATACGGCGGTGAGACCCGCCGGTTCTATGTCGAGGTCGATTCGATCAAGCGCAATCGCGTCGCGATAGGACTTGCTTATCCCTTCGAAACGGATCCGGCTCATCGTCCTACTGCCCCAGCTCGGCGAGATAGGGTACGGCAACGATGCCGAGCACGAACACGGCGCCGGTTACGGCAAGGATGATGACAACGGCACGGAGTGCCCGCCAGCCGCGCGCGGCGCGCGGGACATTGCCGACGGCGATGTTGAGGATGGTGGCGCAGATCACGGTGAGAAGGCCGAGCTGGTAGAGGGGAAAGCTCCATTGCTGAGTGATCAGGACAAAACCCGCCATCATCAGCAGGATCAGTATCAGTTCGATGCGGGGAAGAAGACCGCCTTCCATGGGCTCAGACCTCCCCGCGCACGGTGCCGAAGGTCATGCCGACCAAGAGATAGCGTTGGAACAGATAGACGACCAGGATCGGGGGAACGATGTAGATCGTCGTGAGCGAGGAAAGGAACGTCCAGTCGATACCGCCGCCTTGAGACAGGTTTGTCGCGAGCAGTACCGGTATGTTCGACGTGTTGATTCCGCCGATGATGTAGTTGAAGAGAAACTCGTTCCACACGAAGATGAAGTTGAAGATGAGCGCGGCAACCACACCGGGATACACCTGGGGCAATGTGAGCCGAGCGATGATCCCAAACCAGGAAGCGCCGTTGACGATGCCGGTCTCGTCGAAGCGCGGCGAGACTCCATCGATAAATCCCTTGAGAATCCACACCGAGAACGGGATCGAGAACATGGCGTAGAAGAGCGTCATCGCCACGAAGCTGTCCTTCCAGCCGAATGCAACATACATCAGGTAGACCGGGAGGATGGCGGCCGATCCCGGCAGCATGCGGATGGAGAGCAGCAGGAACATGAGGAAGTTCGTCGCCGCCGGTCGGAAGCGCGAGAAGGCAAAAGCGGCGAGGAAGGAGACCGCCACAGCGATCAGGACGGCGAGAACCGACAGGGCGATGCTGTTGAAGAAATGATGTTCGAAGGCCGGGTCGGCAAACAGCTTGGCGTAATTGTCGAAGGTCGGGCGGAAGAAAAGGATTGGCGGCACCGCGAGGATCTGAGGCCCGGTCTTGAACGAGGACAGCACGATCCAGAAAACCGGAGCGAAGAAGACGAGGGAGACCAGCCATAGGAGGGCATGGTAGAGCCCTTCGCGAATACGCTCGTTCATGCTTCGGCCGTCCTCCGTTCCCGGATATACAAGACGTAGAGGAACGTCGCCGTGAAAGCGATCGAGATCAGGAGAAGGATCACCGCCAGCGCCGATGAACTTCCCATGTTGAAGGACTCGAAGGCGCTCCGAAACAGCGTCATCGCCACCAGCTCCGTGGCGGTACCGGGACCGCCATAGGTCATGTCGAAGATCAGATCCATCGTCTTGAAGGCGTCGATCGTGCGCAGCAGGATCCCGAGCATCAGAATGAACTTGCCGTGGTAGAGGATCACCAGGCGGAAGCGCTGGAACAAGGTCAGGCGGTCGATCTCGGCAGCCTCGAGCTCGGCCCGGGGCACGGAGCCAAGCGCCGCCATGGCCATCAGCACCATGAACGGCGTCCACATCCAGATATCGACCGCGAGTACCGCCCAGAAGGCGGCGCCGGCATCGCTCAGGAAACGGACAGCGGGGAACCCGAGCAGGCCGATGAACCAGTCCAGAATCCCGAATGTCGGATCATAGATGAGCCGCCAGAAGGTGCCGGCGGCGACCGGCGTCACCACCATGGGCGCAAACAGCAACGTCAACGCAACGCGGCGCCCCGGGAGCCGATCACTGCCCCAGAAGAGAAGGCCGAGAAAGAATCCGGCGATGGTTTCGATACCGACCGCGAGTATGACGAAGATGAAGGTGCGGCTTAGATCGAACCAGGTCGACGCATCGTTGATGATGTTCACATAATTATAGAAGCCGGAATAGATCGGCGCTCGCCCGCTCGTGAGCGAGAAGCGGTAGAAGCTCAGTCCAAGCAGCCACAGCGTTGGAATGGTGTTCCAGATGATGAAGAAGATGAGGACTGGAGCGATGAGGACGCTCGGCAGCACTTCGCGCCGCCCGAGAAAGGCGAAGAAACCCGCGTAAGGGCGGGCCGCCCGCCGGCGGCGGGAAGGCGTGGCTGCTGTGGCCTCCACGCTTCCCG
>JASHUO010000470.1 GCA_030039975.1 Alphaproteobacteria bacterium | reverse complement strand
CAACGCAGCCAAACATCGCCGAACCGCTGCACCTGCACGGACATTGGCGTCAGGAGCCGCCGGCGGCGGCGAAGGTCCCGGGCGGCACTCGGCCATTGGCCGGCGCCTCGTCGATGCCGCCATAGGCGATGAGCAGATCCAAGAGGCGTTGCGCCGCTGCCGCCGGATTGCCCGCTTCGCCTTCGCCCTCGGTGCCGCGGCGATAGGCGTCGCGCAGCCGCTCGAGCACGGCCGGGCTTTCGGCGCCGGTGAGTGGCGCGATCTTCTGCCATTCCTCGGCCGAGGCTGCGAGGCGATCGCGCGCCGCTTGGGTGGCAGCGAGAAAGCCCTGCACCGCCGCCGGATTGCTCTTCGCCCAATGCTCGCTGAACACCCAACCGAGCAGCGGCGTGCGCGCCGGCAGTCCCAAGGCGGGCAGCATGTCCTCGACGCGCACCAGCTCGCTATAGCCTTGCTGCGGCAGGCGCGCATTGTATTGCCAGAAATTGATCGCCGCCGGGATGCTGCCCTTCTCGAGCGTCGCCAGCAGCAGCGGCGGCGCGGCGAAAACCGGCTCGGCATCGTGCGCGAGGTCGATGCCTGCCGTCTTCTTGGCATAGGCGCGCAGCACCAGCCAGCTCTTGTCGACCGGCCCGCCGGCAATGCCGATCTTGCGTCCCTTGAGATCGGCGACCGTCTTGATGCCGGAATCGGTGCGTACGATCAGGCCGCCGGTGGCATGCGAATGCGGCACGAAGGTGTAGTCGCCGCCCAGCGAGCGCCGGCGCGCCACCCAGAGCCAATCCGTCAGGATGACATCGACGGTGCCGCCTTGCAGCGCGACGGCGGCGCCATCCTTGCCGGCGAGCTCGACCGGCGCGACGACGACGCCATGGGCGCGGTCGAGCCCGTACCGGCGCATCACGTCGAGCTCCCAATTGACGGTGCCGAATTTGAGCACGCCGACGCGCACTACTGGCAGGTCCGCCGCACGGCCCGGCGCGGCCAGACCCATTGCACATAGAACGGCGAGCACGGTCAGCCCGAGCGATGCAAGCGCTCGCCGCGCCGCGTATCCTCCCTTTATCATGGCCTCATCGTCCCGCCTCTGCCCGCGCGCGTCAACCCGCGCAGAAACCGCCTGTGCCATACGCTAGTCCTCGCTCAAGTCGCGCAATGTCAGATGCTCGAGGATCTCGGGCTGGCGCGGCGGCAGGTAGGTGAGGCCCTCGGCCTGCGCCAAGGGCGCGACCTTGTTCTTTGCCAACAGCTCCTCGATGGCTTGGTTCACCTGGTCGATGAGGGCTTCCTCGCCGTCGCGGCCGACGAAGCCGATATTGAATCCCACCCGATCGTAGTAGTAGCCGGTGGGCTTGAGGCGCGTCGCCGGATGCGCCGCGCGGTAGGCGTCGAAACGCCGGAGCTCGACCACCGTGGCGTCGTAATCGCCCGCTTCCAGCCGCGGCAGCAGCTGATGGCGCCCCGGCACGAGATGGGTGATCCGCTCGACGTAAGCGCCATCGCGGTAGAGCATCAAGATGGCGTCTTCGAGCGTTGCCGCTTCGGTCCCGAGCCGCATGCCCTCGAGGTCGGCGAGGCTCGCGACATGCTTGGTGACGCTCGGAGCGAGGACGATGGTGAACGGCGCGTAAGTGAACGCGCGGGTCGGCAATAGCGCGCCGAGCGGCACCCGGCGCCGGCGATCGTCAGGGGCAGCGCCGTCGAAATCCGGCAGCCGCGCCGTTCGGACGCCTGGCCTGCCGAGCGCATCGCGCACCAGCGGATAGCCGCCGACGAGCTGACAGCGGCGATCGGAGAGCAGCGCGTTGGCGCCGAGCACCGAGCTGTCATCGGGATCGACCTTGCTTTCGAACCACTGGATCTTCAGCGGCCGGTCGAGCTGCCGGGCGATCGCTTGCGAGACCGCGAGGACAAAGCCGCTGCCCTCGCCGCCGTGATGGACGGAATAGAGCGGGATGTCCTCGTCGAGGCAGATGGTCAGCGGCTCGGACGCCACGGCAGGCACGCTCGCGCACTGCAGGCCCGCCAACGCGAGCGCCGCCACCATCATCGAGCGTCGCTCCATCCGCATCACTTTCCCCTGCTCTGGACGTAAGCCCAGATGTCGGCGATGTCGTCCTGGCTCAGCACGTCACCCCAAGGCGGCATGAGGCGGTCCTTGCCGTTGGTGACGGATTCGAAAAAGCGCTCGCGCTGATCGCGGGGAAAGGTACGCAGATCGAAGGTGACGTCGCCGGCGCTCACCATGTTGAAGCCGTGGCAATGCGAGCAGCGCTCGGCGTAGAGCTGCTTGCCGCGCTCCGCTTGCTGCGACTCTTCAGGATCATGGCTCGCTGTTTGCGATGCCTGCTGCGCGGCCGCCGACAAGCCCGCTGCAAGCACGCCGGCAAAGGCCAGCACTGTCAACCCGCGGTGATGCTTCATGGGGAAATTCCGGAAAAATCGGGGCCGCCTGGCGGCGGCCCCTCATGCGACCCAAGCTACTTCTGCAACGCGAAGACCCAGAGCGAGCCGCCGGCGGGTATGTTCTTCAGCCGCTCGTCGCCGGAGAACAGCGCATAGACGCCGCCGATGCCGCTCGACACCGCCACATACTGCACGCCGTCTTCCTCCCAGGTGATCGGCTGCCCCTCGATGCCGGAGCCGGTCTGGAAGTGCCACAGCCTTTTGCCGCTATCGGCGTCGAACGCCTCGAACTCGCCGGTCAGCTGGCCGCTGAAGACCACGCCACCCGCGGTCGCGAGCACGCCGGAGAAGCGCGGCAGCTCGCTCGGCGCTTCCCATTTGGCCTTACCGGTCATCGGATCGATGGCCTTGAGATAGCCGCGGGGCGCATCTTTGCCGTCGGCCGTCTTCGGCCAGATCCAGCCCTGCGTCAGGTCCATGCCGAGATACCAGTCGCCGGCTTTGTAGTCGACCGGGATCGCCTTGTAAGGCATGCCGATATTGAGGGTATTGGCGTAGACGACCTCGCGCTTGGGATCGAAAGCGACGGGCTCCCAATTCTTGCCCCCGAGGATCGACGGCCAGAGGTCAACCTTCTCGCCGGCGATCGCCTTCGCCACCACGTCGGTATCGATCGGCCGCCCGGTCTCCGGATCGATGCCTTTGGCCCAATTGACCTTCACATAGGGATTGGCGGCGAGGAGCTTCCCGTCGGTCCGGTCGATGACGTAGAGGAACCCGTTGCGGTTCGTGTCCATCACCACCTTGGTGGGCTTACCATGGACCTTGAGG
>JASHUO010000044.1 GCA_030039975.1 Alphaproteobacteria bacterium | reverse complement strand
AAGCCGCCTAGCTTTGCCGCGCCACCACAGGTCGGCCGACAGTGCCGAGGCCGAGGAAGCGGTGAAGAATGGCGAACCCCACGGACAAGGCGACCAACCCCGTATTCGGCGGCCTCGCCTTTGCTCTGCGCCGGTCGCCTGTGCCCGTCTATGCGGCGACCCTCTTCGTTGGCGCCCTTCTCCTCTTCTGGATAGAGCCGCTCGTTGCCAAGCTTATGCTGCCGTTACTGGGCGGCGCATCGGCCGTGTGGAACACGGCGATGATGTTCTTTCAGGCGATGTTGCTTGCCGGTTACGGATATGCCCATCTCCTGAGCCGTCGCGTTCCTGCCGCAAAACAACCTTGGGTCCACGGCGCGGTCTTGTTAAGCGCCTTCGCAGCCTTGCCCATCGCGATCGGCAACGCGGTGCCGCCCGTGGAGGGGACGCCGATATTTTGGCTGGTTCGCCACCTGTTCGTGTGCGTCGGCCTGCCCTTCTTCGCCGTCTCCAGCACGGCTCCTTTACTCCAGAGCTGGTTCGCCCGCAGTGGTGACCGTAGCGCCGGCGATCCTTACTTCCTTTATGGCGCCAGCAATCTCGGCAGCCTGCTCGCGCTGCTGGCCTTTCCGCTGGTGCTCGAGCCGTGGCTTACCCTCGGCACGCAGAGCCGTCTGTGGCTGCTGATCTATGGCCTGCTCGTCGTGCTGATCGGCGTTTGTGCGCTGCGCTCGCAGGCCGATGGCTGGCATGAGGACGCCGCCGCCGGGAAAAACGCGCGTGTCGTGGGATCCGTTACGCTGCGCGAGCGGGCACTCTGGGTCGCGCTGGCGTTCGTTCCGTCGAGCTTGATGCTCGGCGTCACCTCTTTCACCACCACCGATATCGCCTCCGTACCGCTGCTCTGGATCATCCCGCTAACACTCTACCTTCTGTCCTTTGTCATCACCTTCGCGCGCCGGCCGATCGTCTCTACGTCCTGGTCGCTCTTCGGCCAAGCTTTCCAGATGGCCTTCCTCGCGCTGCTGTTCATCGAGCCGGCGGTCCCGGTCGGCTTTGTCATGGAAGGGCATTACATCGCCTTCTTTCTGACCGCGCTTGTGTGCCACGGTGCGCTCGCGGCGCGACGGCCTGAGCCGTCTCGGTTGACGGAGTTCTACTTCTGCCTGTCGCTCGGCGGCGCACTGGGAGGCATCTTCAATGCGCTCTTGGCGCCATTGTTGTTTTCCTCGACTTATGAATACCCGCTGGTGCTCATTCTCGCTTGCCTGCTGCGTCTGACTGCGCGCGGCCGGCCCGAGCGGCTGAATCGACGCGATATCTTGTTTCCGGCGGCGCTGCTTCTATACGTCGTCGTGCTGATCCGGTGCTGGTCGTCCCTCGACGCGGCAGGCCAAGTCCTTCATTGGCTGGCCGTCATCGCCGTGCCGGCGGCCGTCTTCTCTCTCAGCGGTCGAGCGGTGCGTTTCGCACTGGCCGTGGCGGCCGTGCTCGTCCCCGTGACCGTGGCACGGAGCACCGACGGCGTTCTCGATCAGGCGCGCAGTTTCTACGGCGTCTATCGGGTCAAGGTGGATCCCTCCGCGCCGATGCTCGACCTGATCGATGGCACCGTGCTGCACGGCGCGGAGTTCATCGATCCCGCCCATTGGCGCGATGAGCTGCGCTACTATGCTGAAGCGGGTCCCTTGGGGCAGTTTTTCGACGCGCTCCGAGCAGCACGGCCGACGCCCCTGCACATCGGTGTCACCGGTCTCGGCACCGGCGCGCTCGCATGCTACAGCCGGCCTGACGAAGCCTGGACGTTCTTCGAAATCGACCCGCTCGTGGTGGACATCGCACGCGATACGCGCTTCTTCCACTACCTGGAACTGTGCGGCCAGCGCGCACGGATCCTCCTGGGCGATGCGCGTCTGTCGCTCAAGTCCGAGCCGAATGATCATTTCGACGTGCTGATCCTCGACGCCTTCAGCTCGGACGCCATCCCGATTCATCTGCTGACCCGTGAAGCGCTGCTGCTCGACCTCGACAAGATCACCGATCATGGCGTGATCCTGATACACATCAGCAACCAGCACCTGAAGCTCGCGCCAGAGCTGGCGGCGACGGCCCACGAGCTCGGCCTGGTGCAGCGCCATCAGCTGTTTCTGCCGTCCGCCGAGCGGAAAGCACGAATGGCGACCGGATCGGAATGGGTGGTACTGGCCCGGCGCGATGCCGATCTCGCCTTCCTCGATCGAGCGCCGCGCTGGAGACCCTATGTCCCAACCCGCACAATTGCCCCTTGGACCGACGATTTTTCGAACATTCTCAGCGTGATGCAGTGGTGACGTAGCGGCGCAGCGAGGCGCCGGGCCGTCACGATGAGGCGCGCTTCTTCGTGCCGGCGCGAGTGGACGGGCGCCGCCGCGGGCCGACGAAGGCGGTGAGGATGCCGTGGAGGGTGCGCAGCTCCTGCGCGGTCGGGGCGGCGCGCTGGAAGAGGTTGCGCAAATTGCGGATCATGCCGGGGCGCTTTTCGGCGTTGCGCAGGAAGCCGCTGCGGTCGAGCTCCTCCTCGAAATGGCCGAAGAAGCGCAGCAGTTCCTCTTTGGTCGCCGGCGCGGAATGGCCGGTGACGAGGTATTCGGCTGGACCTTCGTCGCCGGCGGTGAACCACTCATAGCCAACGAGCAGCACCGCCTGGGCGAGGTTGAGCGAGGAGAAGGCGGGGTTGAGGGGTACGGTCAGCACCGTGTCGGCGAGCGCGACATGGTCGTTGACGAGGCCGGTGCGCTCGCGCCCGAAGAGGATGCCGCAGGCTTCGCCGCTGCCGGTGAAGTGCCGCATCTCGGCGGCGGCGAGGCGCGGCGTCAGCACGCGCTTCACCATGAAGCGGTCGCGCGCGGTGGTGGCGTAGACATGGCGTAGATCGGCGATGGCGTCCTCGACCCGGTCGAAGAGCCGCGCCGCGCGCAGCACGACATCGGCGCCGCTCGCCATGGCGACTGCTTTGGCGTTAGGCCAGCCATCGCGCGGCGCGACGAGGCGCAGATCGGTGAGGCCGCAATTGTACATGGCGCGCACCGCCCCGCCGATATTCTCGCCGAGCTGCGGCTCGACCAGGATGATCGCGGGGCCACCGACTGTCCCGCGGCGACGATGGTCGGTGCCAGCCATCAGACGGCATTTCCCCCCACCCCTCCCTCCCCCTCAAGGGGGGAGGGGGAAGTGAGGGGCGCGTGGAATAATCTCCTCCCCCCTTGAGGGGGAGGGTAAGGGAGGGGGGTAAGCGGCAAGCGCGGCATCACCCTGCTACCCTCTTCTGCCGGCGCGCCAGAGCTTGTAGGTGAGGCTGTCGTGGAGCGCGTTGTAGGAAGCGTCGATGACGTTGGTGGAGACACCGACGGTGGACCAGCTGCCGGTCTCGGCGTCGCTGGTCTCGATCATGACGCGAGTCACCGCCTTGGTGCCGTCCTGCGGCGTCAGGATGCGCACTTTGTAATCGGTGAGGCGGATCGCTTCGAGCTCGGGGAAAACCGGGATGAGCGCCTTGCGCAGCGCGGTGTCGAGCGCGTTGACCGGGCCGTTGCCCTCGGCGACGGTCATCAGCGGCGTGCCGCCGACCTCGACCTTGATCGTCGCCTCCGAGAGCGTCACGAGATCGCCGCGCGCGTTCCAGCGCCGCTCGTCGATGACGCGGAAGCTTTGCAGGCGGAAATAGTCGGGCACGCCATCGATGGCGCGCCGCGCCAGCAGCTCGAAGCTCGCTTCGGCGCCATCATAGGCATAACCCTGGAATTCACGCTCCTTCACCTCTTCGAGGAGCCGCGCCACTTTGGGATGCTTGGGATCGAGCTCGATCCCGGCCTCGCGCAGCCGCGCCAGGATGTTGGAGCGGCCGGCCTGGTCGGAGACGAGGATGTGCCGGCGATTGCCGACGGTCTCGGGCGGGATGTGCTCGTAGGTCCGCGGATCCTTCTCGACGGCGGAAACGTGGAGGCCGCCCTTATGCGCGAAGGCGGCATCGCCGACATAGGCGGCGTGGCGGTTGGGCGCGCGGTTCAAGAGCTCGTCGAGGAGGCGCGAGAGCTGCGTCAGCTGGCGGAGATGGTCGGCGCTGACACCGATCTCGAAGCGCTCGCGATAGAAGGGCTTCAGCATCAGGGTCGGGATGAGCGAGACGAGATTGGCATTGCCGCAGCGCTCGCCGAGACCGTTCAAGGTGCCCTGCACCTGGCGCACGCCGGCGCG
>JASHUO010000469.1 GCA_030039975.1 Alphaproteobacteria bacterium | reverse complement strand
GCCGTGTTGATCGAGGCGGTGACCAAGATGGATTATCGCGACTTCATCCATCAGCGCGTCATCAAGCCGCTCGGCCTCGAAGGCGAGCTCTATGTCGGCCTCCCCGCGAGCGAGGGCGCGCGCGCCGCCGATATGCACGGCCCCTCGGAGGATGGGAAGAAGCAGGTCCGCTTCACCCAGGAGAACGACGCCGCCTGGCGCCGCGCCGGCGTGCCCGGCGGCGGCGGCTTCGCCACGGCGCGCGCCATGGCGGCCTTCTACCAGGTGCTTGGCCATGGCGGCGCGCTCGGTGGCACGCGCCTGGTCTCGCCGCGCCTCATGCAGTACGTCACCCGCAACTTCACCGGCGACCGCATCGACCACTATATGGGCATGCCCATGCATCGCGGCCTCGGCCCGCATTCGCGCGGCCTGACGCCTGGCATCCGCGGCCTCGGCACGCTCGCTTCGCCCACGACCTTCGGCCATGGCGGCGTCGGCTCGTCCTATTGCTGGGCCGATCCCGAGACCGGCGTCTCCTTCGCCTATCTCAGCAACAGCCGCGTCCCCGATCCCTGGCACTCGCGCCGCCTCGACATCATCGCCAGCCTGGTGCACGCCTCGATCGAGGATCTTGGATAAGGTTGTGCCGTAATCGCATCGGAAAGGCGGTTGCAACGCGGGTAGGTTAAGGCCAAAAGATTGTTTAGAGTCAGTCAAGAGCGGCTCGTTTCTGCGCGCGGAGTTTAAGATTGCGCGCGGCCGCGACCAGGAGGCAGATGGCTCTCCGAAGAAGCTCTTCAAGAACTTTCCGAGCGGGGCCTAACCGATCGGAATCGCACGCATTTTTGCCGTCGATTCGCAGGCGAGCGCTGAGCCCCGGACGGAGCGGAGACGAGAATGCCCGGCGCAAGGCCGGGCATTCCGGATGATCGGCTTTGGCGAGGGTTCAGCCGCGGGTTTCGATGCCCTTGCCCTTGAAGACGTCGCCGAGCTCGCCCGCTTCGAACATCTCGCGGACGATGTCGCAGCCGCCGACGAATTCGCCCTTCACATAGAGCTGCGGGATCGTCGGCCAGCTCGAGAACTCCTTGATGCCCTGCCGGATCTCGGGATCGGCAAGGACGTCGATGCCTTTGAACTTGACGCCGAGATGGGTGAGGATCTGCACCACCGCGGCCGAGAAGCCGCATTGCGGGAAGACCGGCGTTCCTTTCATGAACAGCACCACCGGATTGTCGGCGATGTCCTGCTTGATGCGGTCGAAGACGGTGACGTTGGTGGTGGTCATGTGATGTCCTCTTGCGAGTTCAGCTCAACCTTCAGGAGCGCTGGTCTGGAGCGCCAGCGCATGCAACTCGTTTCCCATGCGGCCGCGCAGCGCCTGATAGACCATCTGATGCTGCTGCACGCGGCTCTTGCCCTTGAATGCGGCAGAGACGACATGGGCGGCATAGTGGTCGCCATCGCCGCGGAGATCTTCGATGGTGACCTGCGCGTCGGGCAGGCCCTCCTTGATCAGCCGCTCGATCATCGCCGCATCCATCGCCATGATGTGTCTCCGGTCGAGCGCATCAGGGAGCCGCCATATAGGCCGGCAGCCAAGCCTCGTTGATCCGCCGCAACTCCGCGGTGGATATGGCACCGCTGCCGGCCACTGTCAACGCGCCGCCGCCGGTTGCGCCGAGGCGCAGCACCGGCACCCCGGCGGCCCGGAGCCGCGCCGTCACCCCTTCGGGATCGGCCGTTGCGAGCACGTAACGAGCCTGGTCCTCGCCGAACCAGAAGCCATGCAGCGCAATTCCGGCGGGGGCGGCCACCTCGGCGCCGATCCCGCCCGCCATCGCCATCTCGGCCAGCGCCACCAGCACCCCGCCATCGGAAACGTCGTGGCAGGCACTCACCTGCCCCGCGAGGATTTCCCGCCGCACCGCATCGCCGTTCCGCCGCTCCGCGGCAAGATCGACGGCAGGCGGCGCGCCCTCTTCGCGCCCCAGCACCTCGCGCAGGTAAAGCGAGCTGCCGAGATGGCCGCGCGTCTCGCCGACCAGCAGGATCGCCTCGCCGGCGCGTTTGAACGCAAGGCTTAAGGACTTGCCGGCATCTTCCAGGAGGCCGACGCCGCCGATCGCCGGGGTCGGCAGGATGCCGCTGCCATTGGTCTCGTTGTAGAGCGAGACATTGCCGGAAACGACGGGGTAGTCGAGAGCAAGGCACGCCTCGCGCATGCCTTCGATCGCAAGGGCGAACTGGCCCATGATCTCCGGCCGCTCGGGATTGCCGAAATTCATATTGTCGGTGATGGCGATGGGCGTGGCGCCGACCGCCGTGAGGTTGCGCCAGGTCTCGGCCACTGCTTGCGCCCCGCCGCGGCGCGGATCGGCGGCGCAATAGCGCGGCGTGCAATCCGTCACCAAAGCAAGCGCCTTGCGCCCGCCGGGAAGGCGCACCACCGCCGCATCGCCACCCGGGCGTTGCACGGTATGCCCCATGACGAGGTGATCGTATTGCTCCCAGATCCAGCGCTTGGAGGCGAGGTCGGGACAGCCGATCAGCGTTTTCAGCGCCGTGATGGCATCCCGCGCCGGCACGTCCTCGGCGCGCAGCTCCGGCGCGGGCGGCGGCGCAACCCAGGGCCGCTCATAGAGCGGCGCCTCGGTGACGAGCGGGCCGACCGGCATGTCTGCGGCGACCTTGCCGCCCATGCGCAGCACCAGCCTGCCGGTCTCTGTCACCTTGCCGATGATGGCGAAATCCAGCTCCCATTTCTCGAAGATGCGCCGCGCTGTCTCCTCGCTGCCGGGCTTCAGGATCATCAGCATGCGCTCCTGGCTTTCGGAGAGCATGATCTCGTAGGGCGTCATGCCGGTCTCGCGCACTGGCACGCGGTCGAGGTCGAGCTCGATGCCGAGCCCGCCTTTCCCCGCCATCTCGACCGACGAAGAGGTGAGTCCAGCGGCGCCCATATCCTGGATGGCGACGATGGCGTCCTCGCCCATCAGCTCGAGGCAGGCCTCGATCAGCAGCTTCTCGGTGAAGGGATCGCCGACCTGTACCATCGGGCGCTTGGCTTCGCTGTCCTCGGAGAACTCCGCCGAGGCCATGGTAGCGCCGTGAATGCCGTCGCGTCCGGTCTTGGCGCCGACATAGATCACGGAATTCCCCGGGCCTGCCGCCGCCGAATAGAAGATGCGCTTGGCATCGGCGA
>JASHUO010000468.1 GCA_030039975.1 Alphaproteobacteria bacterium | reverse complement strand
GAGGCGCCGCAGGATGACGTCGACCGGCTCGAGCCCGCCGAGCGTTCTGAGGAAGACACGCCGATCGCGAACCGTGAGATCGGCGCCTTCGACCAACGTAACGTCGAGCCGGCGCGCGAGATAAGCGTGCTCGAAATAAGTCTCGTTATAGATGCCGGGCGTCAGCAGCACGATGCGCGGTGACCGAAAGCGGTCCGCAGCGGCCGGCGCCAGGGCGCAGAGATTGTCCCGCAACGCGGCGAAGAAGGGAGCGAGCGGCTCGACCGCGGCGGCGCCGAGGCAGTCCGCCAGCACGCGTCCGACGACGCTGCGATTTTCCAGCGCGTAGCCCGCGCCGCTCGGCGCCTGCGAGCGATCCGCCAGCACCCACCACCCGCCATCCGGCGAGCGCGCGAGATCGACGGCGTAGAGCTGCAGGAACGCACCCTGACGCGGCACCACGCCGCAGCAGGGCCGCAGGAAGCTCGGATTGGCGTGGAGCAGGCTGGGGGGCAGCAAGCCATCGGCGACGACGCGCTGCGCGCCATAGATGTCGGCGAGAAGCGCGTTGAGGAGGCGCGCGCGCTGCATGACGCCGGCCTCGATCACGCGCCACTCTTCGGCGGAAATCAGCAGCGGAACGAGGTCGAGCGGCCAAGGCCGGTCCGCCGCCGCGGGATCGTCGTAGATGGTGTAGGCGACGCCGTTCTGCCGCAACAAGCGCGCGGCCTCGTCGCGCAGCTCGCCCAGCTCGGCGGGGTCGAACTGCGCAAGGTATCCCATGACGGGATCCCAGTGCTTGCGGATGCGGCCGTCGCCGGTGACGAGCTCGTCCCAGACCGTTCCGCGCGCGTAGTTGTCGATCTCGTCGACGCCGGGCAGGGATTGCTGATCAGACACGGCGAAGATCGAGCGTAAAGGGGAAATCGGGGTTGGCGCCCGGGTCGCGCGGCGCAGCCGGTCCAGGCGTGTGGCCAAAAGGCTGAAAGCGAGCGAGTCGTCGGCCTTCGGCCTCATGTGCGTTGACGGGTCGCGTTTCGAAATTGCGGCCTCCGGGGTGACTCACATGATAAGTACAGCCGCCCAGCGAACGGCCGGACCAGCGATCGAAGAGATCGAAGATCAGCGGCGCATGCACGGGAATCGTCGGATGCAGCGCCGCCGGAAGCTGCCAGGCGCGGAAGCGAATCCCGGCGACATACTCGCCCTCGATTCCCGTCGGATGCAGCGGCACGAGCCAGCCATTGCAGGCGACGGCGTGACGGTCGCCGACCATGCCGCTGACCCGGAGCTGCAGCCGCTCGACCGAGCTGTCGACAAATCGCGCCGTGCCGCCGGCGCCGGGCTCTTCGCCCAGCACATGCCAGGGCTCGAGCGCATGCCGCAGCTCCAGGCGAATGCCGCGATGCGTGACGCTGCCGAGGACGGGAAAGCGGAAGCTCAGATGCGGCCGGAACCATTCGACGTCGAACTCATAGCCGAGACGCTCGAGGTCGCCGATCACGTCCCGCAGATCCTGCTCGACAAAAAACGGCAACATGAAGCGATCATGCAGCTCCGTACCCCATCGCACCAAGCGGTTTTTGTAAGGCTGGCGCCAAAAACCGGCTATCAAGCCGCGAACAAGCAGTTGCTGCGTAAGGTTCATCTCGGCATGCGGCGACATTTCGAAGCCGCGCATCTCGACAAGGCCGAGTCGGCCCACGGCACTGTCGGGCGAATAGAGCTTGTCGATGCAGAACTCCGCGCGATGCGTGTTGCCGGTAACGTCGGTCAGCGTATGACGCAGCGCGCGATCGATCAGCCAGGGCGGAGAGGAATCGCCGAGTCGGTCGATCTCGGCGAAGGCGATCTCGAGCTCGTAAAGCGCATCGTCGCGCGCCTCGTCGACTCGCGGCGCCTGACTCGTTGGGCCGATGAACAAGCCGGAGAAGAGATAGGAGAGCGCGGGGTGATTCTGCCAATAGGCGATGAGGCTGCGCAGCAGACTCGGCCGGCGCAGGAACGGGCTGTCGGCGGCGGTGGGGCCACCGACCGTAATGTGACTGCCGCCGCCGGTGCCGACGTGGCGGCCGTCGAGCAGGAATTTCTCCGCGCCGAGTCGGCTCTGCCGCGCATCTTCGTAGAGGTCGATCGTGCGGCGCGCGAGCTCGCTCCAGCTGGCAGCGGGATGGATGTTGACTTCGATCACGCCAGGATCGGGCGTCACCGACAAGCTGTTCAGCCGCGGATCGCCCGGTGGCTGGTAGCCCTCGATGATCACCGGCAATGCGGTTTCGACCGCGGTCTCTTCGATCTTGGCGATGAGGTCGAGATAATCCTCCAGCAGCGCCATCGGCGGCATGAAGAGGTAGAGCCGGCCGCCGCGTGGCTCGATGCAGAGCGCAGTCCGCACCACCCAAGGGGCGGACCCGCCGCGCTCCAGAGGCTCCTCGCGCAGCTCGGCCATCGTCGCGGGATCGCGGCGCCGCAGCGGTTCCCTCGGACCCCTGATCTCGGCGCGCTGCGCCGCTCGCGCGGGACGGGGCGGCAAGGGCGGGCGCTCGTCGAACGGGTCGCGCTCGATGACATGAGGATATTCGTCGGCCGCGACCCAGGGGAGCGAGGCGAGCGGCAGGCGATAGCCGATCGCGCTGTCGCCGGGGCTGAGCAGCAGCCGCTCTTGGCGCAACGGCCAGGGGCTCGACAACCAGACGGGGCCACTCGCCTCGTGCCGGCGATTGATCGGCAGGACATAGCCGACCGGCTGGTCGAGGCCGCGCGCGAAGACCCGCGCCAGGCGCGCACGCTCCTCCTCGTCCTCGAGCTTGCTGTCGAAGGGGTCGGCGTTGAGCGGCAACGCACTCTCGCGCTTCAGATAGTGCCAGGGATCCTCATAGGCGGGACGCACCACGCGTGCGGCAATGCCGAGCCGGCCGGCCAGATTGGTGATGAAGCGCTCCGCTTCGGCCGGACCGAAGCTGTAATCGCGATCCTCGCGGGCGAGATAGTCGCCATTGGTCCAGATCGCGTCGCCGTCGCGCCGCCAGTAGATGCTGAAGGCCCAACGCGGCAGGCTTTCGCCGGGATACCATTTGCCTTGGCCGAAATGCAGCAGCCCGCCCGGCGCGTAACGCGCCTTGAGGCGCGCCACCAGATCGGCCGCCAGCCGGCGCTTGGTGGGACCGATCGCCGTGATGTTCCATTCGGCGCCGTCCATGTCGTCAATCGAGACCAGGGTCGGCTCGCCGCCCATGGTGAGGCGCACATCCCCCGCGGCGAGGTCGCGGTCCACCGCTTGGCCGAGCGTCTCGATGCGCGTCCAGCTCGGGTGGTCGTAAGGCTTGGTCACCCGCGGCTGCTCGAGCATGCGGACCACGCCCATCTCATGGTCGAAGCGCACCTCGCAGGGATCGACGCCGCCGCTCACCGGCGCGGCGCTGGTCGCATCCGGCGTGCAGGCGAGCGGTATGTGGCCTTCACCGGCGAACAGGCCCGAGGTCGGGTCGAGCCCGACCCAACCGGCGCCGGGGAGATAGACCTCCGTCCAGGCGTGCAGATCGATGAAATCCTTCTCGGGACCGGGGGGCCCGTCGAGCGGCCGCTGGTCGGGCGCGAGCTGGACCAGATAGCCCGAGACGAAACGCGCGGCGAAGCCGAGGCCGCGCGCGAGCTGAACCAGCAACCACGCGCTGTCGCGGCAGGAGCCGCTGCCGCGGCGAAGGGTGTCCTCGCAGCTCTGGATCCCCGGCTCCAGTCGAATGACATAGGCGATGCGGCTCTGCACCAGCCGGTTGAGATTGACGAGAAAATCGATGGTGGCCATGCGCCGGCGATCGATCGCGGCGAAGAGCGCGGCAAGCAAAGGGCCGACCGGCTCGGTCTCGAGATAGGGGCGCAGCTCGCGCGCGAGCGCCGGCTCGTAAACGAAGGGATAGGTTTCGGCGTCCTTCTCGAGGAAGAAGTCGAAGGGATTGATGATGGCCAGCTCGGCGACGAGATCCACCTCGATCAGGAATTCGGTCGTTGGCTCGGGGAAGACGTAGCGCGCGACGTAGTTCGATTGCGGGTCCTGTTGCCAATTGAGGAAATGACGCTTGGGCGCGACCTTGAGCGCGTAGCTCAGGATCGGCGTGCGGCAATGCGGCGCCGGCCGGAGCCGAATGGTCTGCGGCCCCAACCGGACCAGGCGGTCGTAGCGGTAATTGGTCTTATGCGTCAGCGCGACCTGGATCGCCATCGACGATCATGCCTCCGGAGTTCCCGCCCCAATCGGTCGGTGCAAGAACCGCGCCACCGGCTCCGCCGCTAGTGAGGGATATCCACCGGAACCTACAAGACCTTGATTAGTCTGGGGATCGGCGCCTCGCGGTTGACCACGCAGCAGCACTTCGCGCCGTGCGTGCCGCCCTTACGACGCTCCTTGGAACCGGGTCTTTGCCAGGAAAGCGCGCAGGCGCGGATGGCGGGAATCGACGAAGACGTGGTGCGGCGTGCCGCTGTCGATGATGGCGCCCTTGTCCATCACCACCACTCGGTCGGCGACCTCGGAGGCGAAGTCCATCTCGTGGGTGACGACGATCATGGTCATGCCGTCCTGTGCGAGTTCGCGAATCACCGCCAGGACCTCGCCCACCATTTCCGGGTCGAGCGCGCTGGTCGGCTCGTCGAAGAGCATCACGGCCGGGCGCATGGCGAGCGCGCGGGCGATGGCGACGCGCTGCTGCTGGCCGCCGGAGAGCTGGGCGGGATAGGCATTCTCCCGGCCGCCGAGCCCGACCCGCGTGAGTAGCGCGCGCGCCGTTGCCACCGCTTCCTCGCGCGCGATGCGGCGCACACGGATCGGCGCCTCGATGATGTTCTCGAGCGCGGTCATGTGGGCGAAGAGGTTGAAGCGCTGGAAGACCATGCCGACATCGCGGCGCTGGCCCGCGATGTTGCGCGGGCGGT
>JASHUO010000467.1 GCA_030039975.1 Alphaproteobacteria bacterium | reverse complement strand
CCGACCATGGAATGGGACACGGCGGCAGGACAGGCCGTGCTCGAAGCTGCCGGCGGCAGGGTCACGACACGCGACGGCGCGCCCTTCCTCTACGGCAAGCCCGGCTTTCGCAACTCCGACTTCATCGCCCGCGGGCGCTGACGAAGCGGCCCGCGGCGGGTCAGGCGGCGTTCCGCTGCTCGCAGGACGCCAGCACTTCCTTGGCGAGCGCCACGACCTCATCGGCGGCGCGGCTCGTCGGCGCCGCCTCGACAATGCCGCGCCCTTCGGCGAGCGCGGCGGCAAGCGCCACACGATTGCCGATCTGCGCCGCAGCGATGGGCGCGCCGAGACCCTGGAGCGCGCTTGCCATCAACTCGGTGAGGTTGGCGCGGGCCGGTACGCGATTGAGCACCAGCAAGGCCGGCACCCGCTCCTGGCGCGCCAACTCGAGCGTCGGCCGCGTCGCCCAGACGTCCATCGGCGAAGGCTGCACCGGCACCAACACCAGGCTGGCCGCGCGCACCGCGATGCGCGCCTCGGTCTCGGCATGGGGCGCGGTATCGATGATCACGACATCGTGGCGCTTTGCCTGCCGCTCGACCTCCTTGGCGACGCGCCAGCCGCCGAGCGCCGCTACCTCGATTCCCGGCGCCAGCGCGCCGAGCCGCTCCTGGCGCAACCGGAACCAGGCGGCAAGGCTCGCTTGCGGGTCGATGTCAATGACCGCGACCCGGCTGGATTGGCTCCACGCCAGAGCGAGATGCGCCGCCAGGGTGGTTTTGCCGGCGCCGCCTTTCTGTTGCGCGATCGTGATGATCTTTGCCGTCATGTGCTCCTGCTCCTGATCGGGCGCGACCGTGCGCCCCCGAGCCGGCCCGAGGCGATTTGCGTCCGATCCTGCGCGCCGACTATATCCGGGCATGATCGCAGAGCACGCCCCGGCTGTCACCGAACGTCTCACGCCGGCCGATCTCGATCGCGCCGCGGCGCTGCTGCGCGCCGGCGCGTTGGTGGCCTTTCCCACCGAGACGGTCTACGGCCTCGGCGCCGACGCCACCGACGATGCGGCGGTCGCAGCGATCTTCGAAGCGAAGGCGCGGCCGCGCTTCAACCCCTTGATCATCCACGTCATTGACGAGGCGGCGGCGCGCCGTCTGGTGCGCTTCGACGAGCGCGCGGCGCAGCTCGCGCAGCGCTTCTGGCCGGGTCCGCTCAGCCTGGTTTTGCCGCGCGCCGCGGACTGCCCGGTATCGCTGCTGGCCAGCGCGGGACTCGACAGCCTCGCCCTCCGCATCCCCGCGCACCCGCTGCCGCGCGCGCTGATTCGCGCTGTGGGGCGGCCGATCGCCGCGCCCAGCGCCAACCGCTCCGGCCGCGTGAGCCCGACCACCGCCGAGCATGTGCTCGACGAGCTCGACGGCCGCATTGCCGCTGTGCTCGATGGCGGGCCGTGCCGCGTCGGTATCGAGTCGACGGTCCTGGATCTGACCGGGCCGCGCCCCCGTCTCTTGCGGCCCGGCGGGGTTGGCGCCGAGGCGCTTGAAGAGGCGATCGGTCCGCTCGAGCGCGGCGACGCGACGGATGCCGCAGCGCCGCGCTCGCCGGGAATGATGGAGAGTCACTATGCGCCATCGCTGCCGCTGCGGCTCGGCGCCACCAAAGCCGAGCCCACCGAGGCGTTGCTCGCCTTCGGCCCGCGCGCGCCGCGCGGCGCCAAGGAAGTGCGCTGGCTGTCGCGCCGCGGCGATCTCGTCGAGGCAGCCGCCCATCTCTTCGCCGCGCTGCGCGCGCTCGACCGGCTGGAATTCAGCGCCATCGCGGTGATGCCGATCCCCGAGCACGGCTTGGGGCTCGCCATCAACGATCGCTTGCGGCGCGCCGCGGCGCCGCGGCCGTGACCCGCGCCATCTTGCCCGGCGCGGCGTCCGGAGGTAGAGCAAATCGGCGGCAATGTCCGGAGGGCGTGGTGTGACCGGTTCGATCGATGTCGGCGAGGCGCTGACACGCATCAAGGCGCTTCTCGGCCTGAAGGGCTTCATCGCCGATGCCGCGGGCATGGCGCCGTTTCTCGAAGAGGAGCGGCGCCTCTATCACGGCGCGGCGCGCCTCGTGCTGCGCCCGTCATCGACGGCGGAAGTGGCCGAGATCGTGCGGCTCTGCGCCGCGTCGCGTCTGCCGATCGTGCCGCAGGGCGGCAATACCGGCCTTGTCGGCGCGGCCGTGCCGCCGGAGGATGGCGGCGCCGTGCTGCTGAGCCTCGGGCGCCTCAATCGCGTGCGCGCCATCGACCCCGTCGATTTCACCATCACCGTCGAGGCGGGTTGCGTGCTCGCCGATGTCCAGCGCGCCGCCGAGGAAGTCGACCGGCTCTTTCCGCTCAGCCTCGGCGCCGAAGGTTCCTGCCAGATCGGCGGCAATCTCTCGACCAATGCCGGCGGCATCGCCGTGCTGCGCTACGGCAACATGCGCGACCTGACCTTGGGGCTCGAAGTCGTGCTGCCGGACGGGCGCGTCTGGGACGGGCTTCGCGCGCTGCGCAAGGACAATACCGGCTACGACCTGAAGCATCTCTTCATCGGCGGCGAAGGCACGCTCGGCATCATCACCGCGGCGACCTTGAAGCTCTTCCCGCGCCCGCGCGAAGTCGAGACTGCCTTTCTTGCGCTCGGCCGGGTCGAGGATGCGATGGCACTCTTTGCCCGCGCGCGCAAAGCGAGCGGCGACCAGCTCACGGCGTTCGAGCTGATCCCGCGGCTCGGCCTCGAGATGGCGATGCGCCATACCCCGGGCGTCGCCGACCCGCTCTCCGCCCTCTCGCCCTGGTATGTGCTGCTCGAAGTCTCCTCGAGCCAGAGCGAGAGCGGTTTGCGCGGGGCGCTCGAAGCCTTCCTGGCGGAGGCGATGGGCGAAGGCCTCGTCGGCGACGGCGTGATCGCGCTGAGCAGCGAGCAGGCGAACGCGCTCTGGCGGATCCGCGAGGGCATGGTCGAAGGGCAGAAGCACGAAGGCGGCAGCATCAAGCACGACGTCTCGGTGCCGGTCAGCAAGGTCGCCGAGTTCATCGTCAAAGCCATCGCCGCGGTCGAGGCGAAGCTGCCGGGCATCCGTCCCATCGCCTTCGGCCATGTCGGCGACGGCAACGTCCATTTCAATCTGAGCCAGCCCAAAGGCGCCGACACTGCCGTCTTCCTCGCGCGTTGGGCCGAGTTCAACCACATCGTCCACGATCTCGTGCAGCGCTTCGGCGGCTCGATCAGCGCCGAGCACGGGGTTGGACGTCTCAAGCGCGACGAGCTGCCGCGCTACAAATCGGCGCTCGAGCTGGAGCTGATGCGCCGCATCAAGCACGCGCTCGACCCGGACGGGCTGATGAATCCCGACAAGGTGCTGCAGCCCTGAACCGGCCGATCAACGGAGGAGGCTCGCCGTGACCGACTACACCGCGCCGCTCGCCGATATGCGGTTTGCCCTCCGCGAGATCGCCGGCATCGCCGAGATCGCCGCGCTGCCAGGCTGCGAGCAGGCGAGCGACGATCTCGTCGACGCCGTTCTCGAAGAGGCGGGAAAGCTCGCCGGCGGCGTGCTGGCGCCGCTCAACCGCGCCGGCGACGAGCAGGGAAGCCGGCTCGAGAACGGCGTCGTCCGCACGCCCGAAGGTTTCAAGGAAGCCTACCGGCATTATGTCGAGGGCGGCTGGAACGCCCTGCCCTTCGCGCCCGAGCATGGCGGCCAGGGCCTCCCGATCGCCGTCGCCACGGCGGTGGCTGAGATGTGGAATGCGGCCAATATGAGCTTCGCGCTCTGCCCGCTGCTCAATGTCGGCGCGGTCGAGGCGCTCACCGCGCATGGCTCGCCCGAGCAACAGCGCCTCTATCTGCCGAAACTGATCTCCGGCGAATGGACCGGAACGATGAACCTGACCGAGCCCCAGGCGGGCTCCGATGTCGGCGCGCTGCGCACGCGCGCCGTTCGCGAGGGCGAGCATTACCGCATCGCCGGGCAGAAGATCTTCATCACCTATGGCGAGCACGACATGGCCGAGAACATTGTCCATCTCGTGCTGGCGCGACTGCCCGATGCACCGCCGGGCACCAAGGGCATCTCGCTCTTCCTGGTGCCGAAATTCATGGTCGGCACCGATGGCAGCCTCGGCCAACGCAACGATGTGCGCTGCGTCAGCCTCGAGCACAAGCTCGGCATCCATGCGAGCCCGACCTGCGTCCTCGCCTATGGCGACAATGGCGGCGCGATCGGCTTTCTCGTCGGCGAAGAGAATCGCGGCATGGAGTGCATGTTCACGATGATGAACAATGCCCGCCTCAATGTCGGCCTTCAGGGTGTCGCCATCGCCGAGCGCGCCTATCAGCAGGCGCGCGATTTCGCGCGTCAGCGCGTCCAAGGCCGCCCGGTGACGGCAAAAGCCGCCGGCGCCTATCCCATCATCCACCATCCCGATGTCCGGCGCATGCTGCTGTTGATGCGCGCGCAAACCGAGGCGATGCGCGCCCTTGCCTACTACGCTGCCGGCGCCATCGACCGTGCGCGGCATCACCCCGAGGACGCCGCGCGAGAGCGGCAGCAGCGCCGCGTCGATCTGCTCATTCCCGCGGTCAAGGCTTGGTGCACGGATCTCGGCGTCGAGATCGCCTCGCTCGGCGTGCAGGTGCATGGCGGGATGGGTTTCATCGAAGAGACCGGGGCGGCACAGCATCTGCGCGATGCACGCATCGCGCCGATCTATGAAGGCACCAACGGCATCCAGGCGAATGATCTCGTCGGCCGCAAGCTGCTGCGCGACCGCGGCGCCGCTACCGGCGAACTCATCGCGGATATGCGCGCCACCGAGCGCGCGCTCGCCAATAAGCCCGGCGATGATCTCGCTGCGCTCGCCCAGCCGCTCGCCGCGGCGCTCGACGCCGTCGAGGAGGCGACGGCGTGGATGGTCGAGCACGGCGAGAGCGACCCGCCGCGCACGCTCGCCGGCGCCGTGCCCTATCTGAAGCAGCTCGGCACGGTGGCAGGCGGCTGGCTCATGGCGAAGAGCGCGCTTGCGGCGCGGCGCCGTCTCGCCGCGGGCGCGGGCGATGCGCAGTTCCTCAGCGCCAAGATCGCGACAGCGGTGTTCTTCGCCGAGCATTTCCTGCCGCAGGCGCCGGCCCTCCTGCCAGCCATCCGCGGCGGCGCGACGGTGACGGGCTTCGATCTCGAGCTGCTTTGAGGCTCTGCCCGTTCAACTGCAATCGAATGCCTC
>JASHUO010000466.1 GCA_030039975.1 Alphaproteobacteria bacterium | reverse complement strand
GCTGCCCGATTGTTTCCGAAGATCACCGAACGCGGACTCGCTGAATTGCGCGAGCGTATCGGGACCAAGATCACGGACACGCTCGAGCCCTGGTGCCATGAAGCCACACGCGACAACATCCGGCACTATGCCCATGGCATCGGCGATGACAATCCGCTGTGGTGCGACCCCGACTATGCCGCGCGCACCAAGCATGGCGATGTTATCGCCCTGCCAAGTTTTCTGTTCGCCTGCAGCCGCATCATCTCGGGCTATGTCGGGGGCCTTCCCGGCGTTCACGCCATGTGGGCCGGCGCCGATTGGCACTGGCACCACACCGTGCGGCGCAACGACGAGATCACGACCGAGGCGTGGCTCAAGGACCTGATCGAGCACGAGACCAGATTCGCCGGCCGCGCGATTCAGCAGGTCTACCACGTCAATTTCTACAACCAGAAAGGCACCAAGGTCGCCGAAGCCGACAGCTGGTGCTTCCGCACCGACCGCGATCAGGCGCGCGAAGAGGGCACCAAATACACCGAGCTCAAATCGAAGCCGCCGCGGCGCTACACGGAAGAGGAGCTCGCTCGCCTCTACAAGCTTTATGCCGGCGAGGAGGTGCGCAGAGACACGCCGCGCGCCTGGGAAACCGTGGCGATCGGCGACCCGCTGCCGACCATGGCCAAAGGACCGATGACCGTGACCGGGTTCATCGCCTTCGCCCAGGGCTGGGGCGGTCTCTACATTCGCGCCAACAAGCTCGCTTGGAAGCAGATCCACCGCCATCCCGGCCTCGGCATCAAGAACCGCTTCGGCATCCCGGATTGTCCCGAGCGGGTTCATTGGGAGAACGACTTCGCGACCATGGTGGGAGCGCCCGGCGCCTATGATTACGGGCCCGAGCGCTGCTCCTGGCTGACGCATCACCTCACCAACTGGATGGGTGATGACGGCTTCCTGCGCCGCGCCCACTGCAAGATCCGGCGCCACAATCCCGAGGGCGATCTGCTCTTCATCGACGGACGGGTCACGCGCAAATATGTCGAGGACGGGCGGCATCTGGTCGACATCGAGCAAGAGGCGCGCAATCAGGACGGCGAATTGTCCGTGGTGGGCGGCGGGACCGTGGAGTTGCCCTCGGCGGGTTGATCAGCGGCCGTCAGTGGCGGGCGGGACGGACGGGCTCTCTTCGTCTCGGATTATGGCCAGGTCACAGCGCGCGGACCGTGCCCGGCCTTCGCGAGCACGTCACCACTCCGAACCGTCGTCGCCATCGGATAGGTTCTCCGCCACGGACCGTTCAAGCGCGGAGCGGAAGCTTGAAGAGCTTGATCTGATTGCCGCGAGCGATCGCATAGCGCTCGTCATCGCCGAGCGGCGTCGCGCGAAACCAGTCCCCGCCTTCGACCATGTCTTCGTAAGGGTAATCGGTCGAGAACATGACCCGATCCGCTCCAATCTCCTTGAGTATGTGTTGGAGGCCGGCGTCGTTGAATTGTCCGCTGGTCGTGACAGATACGTTGGTGCGGAAATAGGCGCTCACGGTCTTCTCCGCCCGATAGTCCGCGGCAGCGACCTTCATGACCGAATAGGGCCGAGCGCCGTCGCCGCCTGACGCAGCGGGCCCGCCTTTGAGACGACTCCATCCTCCATGCAGGCGATCCTCGATCCGCCACAGATCGGTGACGATGTGTTCGCCATTGTGCCCGAGTATCATCTGCGCCTTCGGAAACCGGTCGAAGACGCCGCTGGTAATGATGCGCAATGCGTGGCTGCCAGTCTCGACCGCCCAGTTCCATCCGGCGGCATCGAGCATCCGCGTAAGCCCTGCAACGCCCTTCGCGTACCAGGGCGGACTCCAGCCCGGATGCAGGTAGACCGGCGCCTCGAGCCGCTGAGCCATATCCCAGAATGGGTCATATCGCGCGTCATCGTAGGTGAGAGCGATATCTCCATGAGCGCCCGCCCTTTGCCAGTTGTTGAGGAGGACGCCGCGAAACCCGAGAGTCTTGATGACGCGTTCGAATTCACGGCATGCGGCGTCGACGTCATGCATCGAGAGACACCCGAGCCCGGCAAAGCGGTCGGGATGCTTGGAGATCTCCTGTGCCATCGCATCATTGCCGCGTCGAGCGATGTCTTGTGCGCGCTTCGGGTCCGGCTGTCCCTGAGGCCCAGCCACCGTCAGGGACAGCAACGCCATTTCGATGCCGGCGCGATCCATATCTTCGAGCCTTTGGCCGTCAAAATCCTGCAGCCGCCTACCCACATCGGCCATCGAGCCCGGACCGGCACCCAGACGAGGCGGCGCGTCCCAATCGTCGAACAACTCCTTGGGGAGACAATGCTCTTCGAGGCCGATGGTTCGAACCGGCGCGTTGTTCGAACGTGACGGCGTGGTAGAGGCTGCTTGGCTTCGCGCTGCCGCTGTCAAACCGGCAGCAAGACCGCCGGCTAACAATGCCCGGCGACGAAGGTCCAACGAGCTCGGATTCATCGTCTCCTCCCCTGACGTCGCTCGACCGTGGCGTCAACATCTGGTTGACACTTCTGTCAATCTAGGGTTGACTGTCATCCTAGCATTGGCGAGAGGACACAGCCATGCCGCACGCAAGCGCTACCCAAACCTCGCAACGCGTATATCGCTGCACCTTCTGTGCGAAAGCACAAACTGAGGTTAAGACGCTCGTCGCTGGCCCCGGCGTGTTTATTTGCGACGAATGCGTGCAACTCTGCCGGCACGTCGTTGAGAAGAAGCGGAAGCCAACAACGCGAGAGCTGCCTTCCCTTTTGCCCGACAACGCGCCAACGGAAACTTTGTTGAAGACGCTGGCCGGATACGATGGAGTATTCGAGAGGGTCGATGCTGCGATGCAGGACGTCGTGGACATTCTCCGCGAACGCGACGTCAGTTGGGCGGCCATCGGGGAAGCGCTCGCCGTCTCGCGGCAAGCAGCGTGGAAGCGGTTCGGATCGCCTTCATAGCTTCCGGTGCAGGATTTCAACCTAGGACACGATGGCCTACGCTGACGGAGCTACTCCGAACTGTCATTGAGTTCCGATAGCTTCTCCGCGGCCATCCCTGGAGCGACCCTGCACCATGCCCCCTTTGAACAGCGAATCCAACCTCGAGCTCAGTCGCCGCAAGCTGCTTGCCGCCGCCGGCATCGCCGCGGTCGCGACGCCGCTCATCGGAACCGGAGACGCCGAAGCCGCACCCGCCCCGGGTCCATCGCCTGACCCGGTGGCAACGCCGCCGGTCGCGGGACTGCATCTGCAGTTCGGCGCAGATGCATCCTCGGAAATGGTGGTGTCCTGGCACGCGCTGCAGCCGGTGCACCGTCCCCGCGTTTTGCTCGGGCGGCTCGATGGCCGGCTCGAGCACACCGTCGAGGCCAAAGCGACCAGCTACACCGATGCCAAGTCGCACCAGGTCGTCTACGCCTATCACGCCAAGCTCGCCGGGCTGCAAGCCGACTCCGCTTACCTCTATAGCGCGCTCCATGACGGCGCCGCGCCGGAGTTCGGCACGTTCCGCACCTCGCCGCGGGGGCGGGCGCCATTCACCTTCACCAGCTTCGGCGATCAGGGCACGCCGACCCTGGGCAAGAGGTACCAGCCGCCCGAGGGCGTGACGCTCCCTAACCCGCTCTACATCAACGACAATCTCGGCTCACCGGCGGCCGCCGATACGACGCTCGGCGTGGAGCGGCTGCAGCCTTTGTTCCACCTGTTCAACGGCGATCTCTGTTACGCCAATCTCGCCGAGGACCGGGTGCGCACCTGGTGGGATTTCTGGGAGAACAACAGCCGCAGCGCCCGCAACCGTCCCTGGATGCCCTCGCCCGGCAACCACGAGAACGAGTTGGGCAACGGACCAATCGGCTATCAGGCCTATCAGACCTACTTCTCGGTACCGCCCGCTTCCGGCCAGACCGACGTGACGCGCGGGCTTTGGTACGCTTTCACCGCCGGCTCGATGCGCGTGATCAGCATCGCCAACGATGACGTCGTCTATCAGGATGGCGGCAATTCCTACGTTCGCGGTTATTCATCCGGCGCTCAGAAGGCCTGGCTGGAACAGGAGCTGGCCGCTTCCCGCCGCGATCACGACGTCGACTGGGTCGTGGTGTGCATGCACCAGGTCGCCATCTCGACGGTCGACAATTTCAACGGCGCCGACCTCGGCATCCGCCAGGAATGGGTGCCGTTGTTCGACCGATACGGCGTCGACCTCGTGGTGTGCGGGCATGAGCACCATTACGAGCGCTCGCACCCGATCCGCGGCCAGCAAGCCAACGCCACCCTGACGCCGATCCCTGTCGCCACCGCCACCGACGTGATCGATACGACGAAGGGAACCGTGCACATGGTCATCGGCGGCGGCGGAACCTCGGTGCCGTCGAACAAGCTGTTCTTCGATCCGCTGGCCTGCCGGGTCATCACCGCCGTCGGCGAGCGCAACGCCGCGACCGGCAAGCGCCCACCCATCTATGTGAAAGAGGAAGCGGCCTGGTCGGCGGTGCGCAACGCTGCGCATGCCTACGGCTTCGCCGCCTTCACGCTCGATCCCGGATCGCATCGCGGCGATGTCACCACGATCAAAGTCACCTATTACGACGTGGTGGGGACAGACGGCCATGTGGTCCCCTTCGAAAGCTTCACCTTGCGTCGCCCTCGCCGCGACTAGGACGTTGCCTTCGATCGCCTCCGCTGATGCGCGGCTATCCGCGCTCGGTCGCTCCACGCGCAATCAACCAGTCGACCACCGCCAGCAAAACGGCGGTGACGATGAAGGTGAGATGGAGCGCGATCAGCCAGGGCAACGTGCCCGTCGCTGAATGGCCGATGTCCAAGTAAACCTCGAGCAGATAGATCGCGGAGATCACCACGATGGCGCTCATGATTCTGACCTTGATCGTGCCGACCCCGACGATCCAAGCCGTGCTCCCCAGCGCTCCACCCGCGTCAGCCGAGCGAGCGAGAGCCTCGAGCCCGCTGAGCATCACGATCATGACAAGGCTTGCCATGAGCACGATATCAAGGAGGGACAAGGCGGCGAGCGTCAGATGCAGCTCCGCTCCGGTGGCGAACGCAACCCCGATCCGCCAGACCTCGACGAAAAATTGCGCGACGAACAGCACGAGCACGATCGTCAGTCCGAAAAACAGCGGTACCATCACCCATCGGCTGACGCGCATCAGAGGCGCGAAGAACCGCTCCATGTCCCCCTCGCGTTCAGCAGGTTTGGCGCTGGATGCTGCGTGCAATCACAATGTTGTCAGGCATGCGATGGCGCGTCCAGCGGATGATCAAGCATGGAACGCTACCACAGGCAGCATGAGGGAGCGTGAAAAAAACTTGAGGGCGCTTCTTGCTTGCTAGAGAAAAGGCCGATCCCCTCGACGGGCGGGGCGGGCGGCAGCGCGAGCGGCTGTCCTGGGGCGTCCTGCCGCGATAGACCCGTGCACTCGGGCGCCGCGCCGAATGCAAGAAGCGCGCAGCGGCGGCACGCGGCTCAGA
>JASHUO010000465.1 GCA_030039975.1 Alphaproteobacteria bacterium | reverse complement strand
TCGCCGATGCCCTTGACGCCGAGCGGATTCACATGCGGATCGGTCTCGTCGATCAGCAGCACCTCGATCCGCGGCACATCGGCATGGACCGGCACCAGGTACTCCGCGATGTTGGCGTTGACGATGCGGCCGGTGCGAGGATCGACCGCCGTCTCCTCGGTGAGCCCCATACCGAGACCATAGACGATGCCGCCGATCATTTGGCTGCGCGCCGTCTTGGCGTTGAGGATGCGCCCGGCGGCAAAAGCGCCGACATAGCGCGCGATGCGCACCTCGCCGAGACTCGCATCGACTCGCACCTCGACGAAATGCGCGCCAAAGGCATGCGCCGAATAGTGCTGCTTCAGATCGCCGGGATCGGCCTTCGCCGTCGTCTCGATCGCCGTGCGCCCGGAGCGGGCCATCACTTCGGGAATGGCGATGCTGCGCGAGCGGTCGTTCTTGGCGTAGAGGCGCCCGTCGGCGCCAACGATATCCGCGGGCGCAAGCCCGGCGAAAGGACCGTCCTTGAGGCCGAGCGCGAGGGCGACGAGCTGGTCGCGCGCGGCGCGCGCCGCCGCCTCGACTGCGGGCGTGACGCTGGCCGCGGTTTGCGAGCCGCCCGAGACGGGCGCCTGCGGCAGGCGGGAATCACCGAGCCGCGCCCGCACCCGCGCCAGCGGCAGCCCCAGCGTGTCGGCCGCGACCTGCTCCATGATCGTATAGGTGCCTGTGCCGATATCCTGCGTGCCGCTTTCAACGATGGCGCCACCATCGGCGGCGAGACGCACAGTGGCGGAAGCAGCGGAGCGGTTGGTGGGATAGGTTGAGCTCGCCATGCCCCAGCCGATCAGCACATCGCCATCGCGCATCGAGCCCGGCGCCCGCACGCGCCGCGACCAGCCGAAGGCTTCGGCGCCCCGGCGATAGCATTCGAGTAGTGATTTGCTCGTCCAGGGCTTGTTCTCATGCTCGTCGCGCTCGGCATTGTTGACGATGCGCAGCTCCAGCGGATCCATGTCGAGCGCATAGGCGAGCTCGTCCATCGCGCCTTCGAGCGCCGCCATGCCGCTCGCCTCGCCCGGCGCCCGCATGAACGTCGGCATGCCGGCATTGATCGGCGCGACGCGATGGGTCACCGCGACATTGGCGCAGGAATACATCATTTCCGTCGGCAGGCCGCAGGGCTCGACCCATTCGGCGAAATCCGCGGTCTGGACGATGCTGTCGTGGCGGATCCCCAGCAGCTTGCCGGAGCGGTCAGCGGCAAGCTTCAGATGCTGAATCGTCTTCGAGCGATAGCCGTTCGAGCTGTACATCTGCCGCCGCGTCAGCACCAGCTTCACCGGCCGCTGCACCAGCCGCGCCGCCATCGCGGCCAAGGTCACATGCGGCCAGGTCGAGCCCTTACTGCCAAAGCCGCCGCCGACATAGGAGGAGACGGTGCGAATCCTGTTGCGCTCGAGGCCCAGCAGCTTGGCGACGCGCTCTTGCGACCCGGAGATCGCCTGAGTCGAGAGATAGAGCGTCAGCGTGCCGTCGTGCTCCCAGGCCGCGATGACGGCGTGCGGCTCCATCGGATTGTGATGCTCGACGGGCGTTGTATAGGTGACTTCGAGCTTTGTCGGCGCCGCCGCGAAGGCCGCATCGGCGTTGCCCCGCGCGGAATCGGGCGGGCGGCTGCCACCGCGAAAATTCTGCGGCACGACGGCACGAGCCAGCGCCTGTTCGAGCCATGCCGCCGGCGCCTCCTCGCTATAGCGCACGGCGATGAGGCTTGCGGCATAGGTCGCCTGCTCGAGGGTCTCGGCGACGACGAGACCGATATGCTGGCCGTTGTAGTGGACGCGGTCGTCCTGCAGCAGCGGGTAGCCCTCGCCCGGTTGGTTGGCGCTGCCCTCGCTGCTGGCCGTGCGCGGCGCATTGAATGGCGTCATCACCAGCAACACGCCCGGCGCCCGCTCGGCGGCCGCCGTATCCATGGCGGTAATCCGCCCTTTGGCGATCGAGCTCTGGACGAGCACACCATAAGCAGCATTTGGGACGCGCTCCTCGGCAGCATAGCGCGCCGCGCCGGTCGCCTTGAGCACGGCATCGACGCGGTCGATGGCCTGTCCGATGGTCGCCATGCTCAAGCTCCCTGCGCCGCGGTATGGAGCGCGCGCACCACCGTGCGCTTCGCCAGCTCGATCTTGAACCCGTTCTGCTGCAGCGGCCGAGCGCCGGCGAGCGCCTCGTCGGCGGCCGCGACGAAGGTCGCCGGCACGGGAGGGCGGCCGGCGAGCAGGGCTTCCGCCGCCCGCGCGCGCCACGGCTTGGTCGCTACGCCGCCCAGCGCGATGCGTGATTGCCGGATAACGCCGCCCTCCACCTCGAGCGCCACCGCGGCCGAGGCCAGCGCGAACTCGAAGGAGGCGCGGTCGCGGATTTTGAGATAGTGCGAGCGGCGCGCATGAGGCGCTGCCGGCACCTCGACCGCGACGATCAGCTCACCCGGCTGCAGCACGGTTTCGCGCTCGGGCGTGTCGCCGGGCAGCAGGTGGAAGGCGTCGAGCGGCACGCGGCGCTCGCCCGAGGCGCCGCGCAGGAGCACCATCGCGTCGAGCGCGACCAGCGCCACGGCAAGGTCCGAGGCGTGGGTTGCGACGCAATCAGCGCTGCCACCGAGCACGGCGTGAAGCCGGTTCTCGCCGTCGAGCGCCGAACAGCCGCTGCCGGGAGCGCGCTTGTTGCACGCCGTTGCAACATCACGGAAATAGACGCAGCGCGTACGCTGCATCAGATTGCCGCCGATCGTCGCCATGTTGCGCACCTGCGGCGAAGCGCTCGCGAGCAGCGCCTCGGAAATGACGGGATAGTTGTCGCGCACCGCGGAAGCGTCGGCGACATCGCTCATGCGGGCGAGAGCGCCGAGGCGTAGCCCCGCGGGACCGCTCTCGATGCGCGTCCACGGCAAGCCGGTGATATCGATGAGCCGGTTCGGCCGGCGCACATCATCCTTCATCAGCTGCAGCAGGTCGGTGCCGCCAGCGATCACGTCGCTGCCCGCGGCGCCGGCGAGGGCGCTCGCGGCATCGGCATCCTGGGCGCGGCGATAGGCGAAAGGATGCATGGCTCACCTCGCTTCCGAGCTGCCACTGAGCGGCGCGACCGACGTGATGGCGTCGACGATGTTCGGATAGGCGCCGCAGCGGCAGATATTGCCGCTCATGAATTCGCGGATCGCCGCCTCCGATGTCGCGCGCCCCTCCCGGACCAGCGCCACCGCCGACATGATCTGACCGGGCGTGCAATAGCCGCATTGCATCCCGTCATGGGCGACGAAGGCAGCCTGCATCGGATGCAGCCTGCCGCCTTGCGCAAGACCTTCGATGGTCGTGATGGCGCGCCCATCGGCCATCGCCGCCAAGGTCAAGCAGGAGACGACGCGCCTGCCGTCGAGATGAACGGTGCAGGCGCCACACGCGCCCATATCGCAGCCCTTCTTGGTGCCGGTGAGGCCGAGATGCTCGCGCAGCGCGTCGAGCAGGCTGGTGCGGGGATCAAGGGTCAGCGGACGAGCCGTACCGTTGACGCGCAACGTCACCGCGACGGTCTCGGCATCGGCAGGCGGCGGCGCCGGCTCTCCCGACACCGGGGGCGCAAACAGCCCGCCGGCGGCAATCCAACCGCCGGTCAAACTGCTCAGCCGCAGGAACGTCCGCCGCGTCCAATCCAGCGCTGCCATAAGCGATCTCCGATTCGCGCGAAGCCCGCCGGACCCGAGTCCAGCCCTCGCTCGCTAACAGCAGCCAGCGGATTTCAGTGCCGCTGCCTCGCGCAAACGTCATCGCAAGCGGCGCATCGCACCCGCGCCTTTGGGGCATGCCTCTTTTCGATGCCGCCGCCTTGCGGCATGATGAGCGGCATGGACCTCGCCGGCTTCACCCAGTCGCTCGCAGCGGACGCTCCGCCCGCAGATTTCAGCTCTGCCCTCAAGGGCTTGTGGTGGGATGCGAAGGGCGATTGGCAGAAGGCGCATGCATGCGCCCAGGCGCAAGACGACAGCGCCGGCGCCTGGGTGCATGCCTATCTCCATCGCCGCGAGGGCGATGCCGGGAATGCCGCTTACTGGTACCGCCGCGCCGGCAAGCCGGTATCTTCCACTGCGCTCGATGCGGAGCGCGCGGCGATCATCGAGACGCTGCTAACCGCCGAAGCGAGCGCGCGGCGTTAGCCCGCGCGCCCCGAAGCCCAGATGTTCAGGCCCGCCGTGGCAGCGGCGTCGCCGCCGGCTGCTGCGCCGCCTGACCGGCGCCCTGCGCCTGGATGTGGCCCGAGACCTCGCCGCCGCGCTCGATCTCGATCTGGTGATAGCGCACCTCGGCCGCGACCTTGCCATTGGCATGGACGAGGAGCCGGCCGCTGACATTGAGCGCGCCCTCGAAGCGGCCGCGGATCTCGGCGCTCTCGACCGAGGCCGAGCCGGTGAAGAGCCCGCCTTCGGCGATATTGATGTCGTGGCAGCCGGCGATGTTGGCCTTCACCGTGCCTTCGACCACGAGGCAGTCGCAGGACGTGATCTCGCCGGAGAACACGATGCCGCGGCCGACGACGAGCTTGCGCGTCGCGGTCTCGGACTTGGGGGCCGGCTGAGCCGGGGTCGATGCGGGATTCGCGGCGGGCTTGGACAACATGGCAGAACGGGCTCCCGAGGCTAACGGCGGGTGAAGATGAAGCGGTCGACCTTACCGCGGCGCGGCCAGGATCGGCTGGGGGCAAATTTGGTACGCGAAGCATGGCGAAATGATGGCGCCCTTGTTGCGCCACGGCTGCGGCCTTATAACGCGCGGCCCCCCTTTCGTGCGAGGCTGTTTGCGGGATGGCGATGACCGAACGATCCGCTGGCGCTGCGCCGGTGCGCGACGCGGCGGATCGGGCGCGCGGCCGCAGCCTGCTGTCGCTGCTGCCGCTGCTGGGCTACTTGCGGCCCTACCGGCTGCAGCTCACCGGCGCCACCATCGCCCTCCTCGTCTCCTCGGCTTCGGTGCTGCTGCTGGGCCAGGGCGTGCGCTTTCTCGTCGATGCCGGACTCGGCGCCGGCGATTCGGCGCGCCTCGACCGGGCGGTCGGCGTGCTGTTCGCCGTCATCATCGTCATGGCGGTCTCGACCTATAGCCGGTACTCGCTGGTTTCGTGGATCGGCGAACGCGTCGTCGCTGATCTGCGCATCGCCGTCTTCGACCGCATCGTCAGCTTGAGCCCGGCCTATTTCGAGACGACCAAGACCGGCGAGGTGCTGTCGCGGCTCACCACCGACACGACGCTGCTGCAGAGCGTCATCGGCTCCAGCGTATCGATGGCGCTGCGCAACGCGCTCATCCTGCTGGGCGGACTCGCGATGCTGGTGGTGACTTCGGCGAAGCTCGCGACTTTGGTGTTGGTCATCGTGCCGCTCGTCGTCGTGCCGATCCTGTTCTTCGGCCGCCGGGTGCGGCGGCTGTCGCGCCGCGCGCAGGACCGCGTCGCCGATGTCGGCGCCTATGCCGAGGAAATGATCAACGCCATCCGCACCGTCCAGGCCTTCACCCACGAAGCGCTCGACCGGGCGCGTTTTGCCGAGCGCGTCGCCGAGTCGTTCAGCGTCGCCGTCTCGCGCATCCGCGTCCGCGCCGCGCTCACCGCGGTGGTGATCCTGCTCGCGTTCGGCGCCATCGCGCTGGTGCTCTGGGTTGGCGGCTATGACGTGATCGCCGGGCGGATGAGCGGCGGCCAGCTCTCCGCCTTTCTGTTCTATGCCGTGCTCACCGCCTTTGCCGTCGGCACCATCTCGGAAGTGCTCGGCGAGCTGCAGCGCGCCGCCGGCGCGGCCGAGCGGCTCCTGGAGCTGCTCGCCACAGAGCCCGAGATCGCCGCTCCGGCAAGCCCGCTCGCCTTTCCCGAGCCGGCGCGCGGCCATGTCGCGATCGAGCAGGTCACCTTCTTTTACCCGTCGCGGCTCGAGCGGCCCGCGCTTGCCGATTTCTCGCTGACCGTGGCGCCGGGCGAGACGGTGGCGCTGGTCGGCCCCTCGGGCGCGGGCAAGACCACGGTGTTTCAGCTGCTGCTGCGCTTCTACGATCCCTCGCGCGGCCGGCTCAGCATCGACGGCGTCGACATCGCCGCCGTCGATCCCGCTGTGCTGCGCCAGCGCATCGGCTTCGTCGCGCAGGATCCGGTGATTTTCAGCGGCACGGCCGCCGACAACATCCGCTATGGCCGCCCGGAGGCCGGCGACGGGGAACTACGCGCCGCCGCCGAGGCCGCGGCGGCGGCCGAGTTCATCGAGCGGCTGCCGCAAAGCTTGGAGACGTTTCTCGGCGAAAAGGGCGTGCGGCTCTCGGGCGGGCAGCGCCAGCGTATCGCCATCGCCCGCGCCATCCTGCGCAACCCGGCGATCCTGCTGCTCGACGAGGCGACATCGGCGCTCGACGCCGAATCGGAGCGCGCGGTGCAACAGGCCCTGCAACGGCTGTCCGCCGGCCGCACCACCCTGGTCATCGCCCATCGCTTGGCGACAGTGCTGCGCGCCGACCGCATCGTCGTCATGGATGAGGGCCGGATCGTCGCTGAGGGGAAGCATGCCGAACTGATCCAGGCGGGCGGCCTCTACGCCCGGCTCGCCGCTTTGCAATTCACCGACCGGCCAGGGTGATTTTAGTCTCTGCCGCTCCCTCACCCCGACCCTCTCCCGCAAGCGGGGGCGCGTAACACGAAGCGCTGGCTCGATTACTTTCGTTTTCCGAGGGTTAACGAACCCGCCCAGACCGGCGCAGGGCAGCCTTGCAGGGGACGCCCGGCTCGTTCGTGCACGCCGCGGCGTTACGCCCTATAAATAAGTCATGCCGTCGATGCCGCTCCGCCAAGTTCTGGTGCCGATGATCGTCGCTTGTGCCTTGTTCATGGAGAACTTGGACTCGACGGTGATCGCCACGGCATTGCCCAAGATCGCGGAATCGCTGCATGAGGATCCGCTCCGGCTCAACCTCGCCATCACCTCCTATCTGCTGAGCCTTGCCGTCTTCATCCCACTGAGCGGCTGGGTCGCCGACCGCTATGGTGCGCGCTCGGTCTTCCGCGCCGCGATCGTCGTGTTCACGGTGGGCTCGGCCTGCTGCGGCATCTCCCAGTCGCTGCCAGAGCTCGTTGCGGCCCGCATCCTCCAGGGCATTGGCGGGGCGATGATGGTGCCGGTCGGGCGGCTCGTCATGCTGCGCACCGTGCCCAAATCGGAGCTGGTGCGCGCCATGTCCTATCTCACCGTGCCGGCTTTGATCGGCCCGGTGCTGGGGCCGCCGCTCGGCGGCTTCATCGTCACCTACAGCTCGTGGCGCTGGATCTTCTACATCAACCTGCCGATCGGCCTGCTCGGCATCGTGCTGGCGACGCTGTTCATCGAGAACATCAAGGAGATCGGCGACTGGCCGCTCGATTTGCGCGGCTTCCTCCTCGCCGGCACCGGGCTCGCCGGGCTGATGTTCGGCTTCGAGAATGCGGGGCGCGGCGTGCTGCCGATGCCGCTGGTCGTGGCGATGCTGCTCGGCGGCGCCATCTGCACCACCCTCTACGTGCTGCATTCGCGGCTCCACGCCTATCCCATCATCGACCTGAAGCTGCTCCGGATTCCGACTCTCGCCGCCGCCATCACCGGCGGCTCGCTGTTCCGCATCGGCATCGGCGCCCTGCCCTTTCTGCTGCCGCTGATGCTGCAGCTCGGCTTCGGGATGTCGCCCTTCGCCTCCGGCCTCCTCACTTTCGCCAGCGCCGCCGGCGCGATGTCGATGAAGATGACGGCGGCGCCGATCATTCGCAGCCTGGGCTTCCGCCGCGTGCTACTCGGCAATGCGGTGATCAGCAGCGCCTTCGTCATGAGCTATGCCTGGTTCTCGCCGGAGACGCCGCATTGGCTGATCTTTCTGGCGCTGCTCGCCGGCGGCTTCTTCCGCTCGCTGCAGTTCACCTGCACCAACACGCTGATCTTCGCCGATGTGCCGCCGCCACTGATGAGCCGGGCCACCAGCTTCCAAAGCATGGCGCAGCAGCTCTCGGTCAGCGTCGGCGTCGGCATCGGCGCGTTGCTGCTGCACGTGACCTTGGCGCTCAACGGTCGGACGGAGCTCAGCGCCGGCGACTTCTCCGGCGCGTTCCTGACGGTGGCGTTGATCTCGCTGTCGTCGATCTTCTTCTACCTGCCGCTGACGGGCGAGGCCGGTGCCGAGGTCAGCGGCCATCACGCCGCCGCCAAGGGCGGGGCGATGCCCGGCCGCGGCGCGACGGGCGACTAGTCGCGCCCCGACGCCGGTCCGATGGCCGATACACGGCCGCGACCCTCTCGTTCGCGCAGGAGGCCGGCTCGGTCCTAACGCCGCGCCGCGCCCCGACCGAGCGCGGCGAGCCCGTCGATCAGCCGGGCGAGGCCGAAATCAAAGCGACCCGCCGGGTCTTCGGCGGTGAGCTCTTCGGCGAGCGCTGCGCTGTTCGGGTAGCGGTCCCGGGGCAGGGCAACCAGCCGCTCGCGCAGTTGGCCGAGAACCTCGCGCCGCTCGGCGCCGCGGGCATGGGCGCGCGATAGCGCGCTGCTCTGGAACAGCACGAAGCCGTTGACATAGGTGAGCAGCGCGTAGAGCGCATAGGCGGCATCCCGGCCGTCGAGGCCGCCGCGCCGCAGGACGCCGAGAATGCACTCCAAGTGCCGCAGCAGATGCGGGCCTAGCACGAAGCGGCCGGCGATGATGCGCTGGACGTCGCGCTTGGCCGTGAGATACGCCAGCAGCTGGCGCGCCAGGGAGCGCAGATCCTCGCGCCAGTCGCCCCCGACGAGGACGAGCTC
>JASHUO010000464.1 GCA_030039975.1 Alphaproteobacteria bacterium | reverse complement strand
GCGGCGTCAGCTCTAGGCGAAACGCGCACGCGTTTCGTCCGCGGCGGCGTCAGCGGTTGCGTCAGCAACCGCGGAAGCCGCACGGTGCCGGCTAGCCCTAGGCGACGCGCGCTCGCGCTTCTCCACAGTCGCCGGTTTCGCCCTGGCTCCGTCTCCCCGACATCCCCGCCGGCGAGTCGCGGCGCGCATTTGCCGCGCCTTTCCCGCCGCCTCATAGTAGATCCCAGGGCGGCGGAAGCGACGGGGAGGCGGCGATGTTCGAGAGCCTCATGCGGAACTGGTGGGCGCTGGCGTTACGCGGCGCGGCGGCGCTGCTCTTCGGCATCCTGGCTTTCGTTTGGCCGCACATCACGCTTACCGTGCTGATCTGGATCTTCGCCGCCTACATGCTGGCCGACGGCGTTTTCGCTCTCGTCGCTGGGCTCCGCGCCGCGCAACGGCAGGAGCGCTGGTGGCCGCTCGCCATCGAGGGGTTGCTCGATCTCGCGGTCGGTGTGATCGCTTTTCTCTGGCCGGGCATCGCGCTTCTCACCTTCATCTACATCGCCGCCTTCTGGGCGATCTTTTCGGGCGTCGCGCTGCTCGCCGCGGCGTTCCGGCTGCGCGCCATGGGCGAAGGCTTCCTCGTCTTCGCCGGACTGCTCTCGCTGCTGTGGGGCATCGTCGTCATCTTCTGGCCGATTGCCGGCGCGCTGGCCCTCGCCTGGTGGATCGGCGCCTACGCCATCCTCTTCGGCGTGTTCATGCTGACCGTAGCGCTACGCCTCCGCCGCCGCTGGAATGACGTCGGAAATCCCTAGGCGAAACGCGCAGCGTTTCGTCCGCGGCGGCGGCAGCGTTTGCGCGAGCAACCGCGAGAGCTCTAGGCGAAACGCGCAGGCGTTTCGTCCGCGGCGGCGTCAGCGGTTGCGCGAGCAACCGCGAGAGCCGCACCGTGCGGGCTAGCTTCCGTGCACGCTACCGGTTGATAAGCCAAAACAGCAGCGACAGCGCCACGCTGATCAAGACGCAAGTAACGATCGGGAAGTAGAACGCGGAATTGCCGTGCCGCACGGCGATGTCGCCGGGCAGCCGCCCCAGCCCCAAGCGCGCGAGCCAAGGCCAGGCCAGACCTGCCAGCAGAAACCCGACGCCGAGCACGATCAGAAGCCGCTGCATGGCATCAACATGGGGCGGCGCGACGGCAAAGGAAAGAGCGGTGCCGCCGCGTTCATCCGCCCGTATAACCCTTCTCCTTCATGCAGCGATCGACGTTGTCACCTTGCCGCGCCTCGTCGCTGTCGGCATAGTCGTTGCGCTTCATCTGCAGCACGCCGATCCGTTCCCAATCCTGGCCGCGCGTCGCCAGGATATCGGCGTCGATATCGCTGTCGCGGCGATCGGCGACCTGGGCCGAGTGGCGGCATTCGGCATAGTCCGCCGCGGCCGTTTCGGAGTCCACTCCGTCCTTGTGCCAGCCGCCGCTGCCGCTGCAGGCGGCAAGCGACAGCAGCAGGGCCAGAGCAAGGATCGATCGCATGATGCTCGCGTGCCTTTCGCCGCGCGCCGCGGCAACGGAAGATTAACCAGCCTCGGGTAAACAGATTAACTGGTGATTACCGGCCCGTCGCCGCGACATTAGGGACCGGGGACAGGAGCTCTGCGCGCATGCGCTCGATCCCATGGCTGCTCGCCATTCTCGGTTTCGTGCTCGCGGGTTGCAACGCTTGGCAGACCCGCGCCGAGTTCGCCGCGCCGCAGAGCCGCTGGAATGAGAGCCAGCCTTCGCCCGCGGGCATCAACGATCCGCCGCCGCCGGTCCCGGCGCAGTATTGCTATCGCACGCTCGCCGATGTCGATTGCTACACCGAGGCGGAGCCCAACCGCGTCACCGGCTATACCGGCCTCTACCCCGATCCCTACAGCCTGCCGCAATATCACTAAGCGATGAGGCGATGTTTTTGGCAATAAGGGCGATCCCCTTATCCCCCATCATCCGCACAATCCCCTTTCACGTTTTTCAAAACCGCCCGAGCTGAAAATCGAGAATCGCCTGGCGGATCTCGTCGGCGGTGTTCATGACGAACGGGCCATAGCGCGCCACCGGCTCGTTGAGCGGGCGACCAGCGGCGAGCAGCACGCGCGTCGCCGCGCCGGGTGCTGCGACCACGACGCCATCGCCTTCGCCCAGCACGGCGATGCTGCCGTGCGGGACGCGTGTTGCCGCCTCGCCGATCGCGGCTTCGCCGTCGAAGACGTAGAGGAAAGCGCTGTGCCCCTGCGGCAAAGGCAACGCCACGCGCGCACCCGCCGGAATCGCGAGGTCGAGCAGGATCGGATCAGTGGCGATGCCCTCGATCGGTCCCTTGGCATCGCCGACACGGCCGGCGATGACCTTGACCGAGACGCCGCCCGGCAGCGACGCCACGGGGATCTCGGCCGGCGGGATCTCCTGGTAGCGCGGCGCCACCATCTTGTCCTTGGCCGGCAGGTTGACCCAGAGCTGGAAGCCCTGCATCAGCCCGTTCTCCTGCTCCGGCATCTCGGAATGGACGATGCCGCGCCCGGCGGTCATCCATTGCACGCTGCCCGCTTCGAGCCGCCCGGTATGGCCCTTGTTGTCGCCATGGCGCATGCGCCCGGCGAGCATGTAGGTGACGGTCTCGAAGCCGCGATGCGGGTGGTCGGGGAAGCCGGCGATGTAATCCGCCGCATCGTCGGAGCGGAACTCGTCGAGCATGAGGAAGGGGTCGACATCGGCCAACTGGGGCGTGCCGATGACGCGGTTGAGCTTGACGCCAGCGCCGTCGCTCGCCGGCATGCCGCGGGCGAGCCGCGCCACCGGTCGCGGCCGGATCATTGCACCATCCATTGTCCGTTCCTCCTTACGCCGTCTGCGCCCGGCGCCCTTGCACCAGCGCCGCGGTGATCTCCGCCACGCCCGCGACATGGCCGTAGGCCGAGTAGTAGAGCACGAGACCTTTGGTCATTCGTCCCCTCCTGGCAACCTTCGATCAGTTATTTAATTCGTGCCGTTGGGGAAATAAATCGGCTACCAGGAAGGATACCGTTTACTGGCGAGAAACAATAAGGCCACCGCCGGCCGCTGTGTCGGCCCGGCTGATCCGCTGCAGCCATGCGCCGAAGGCGGTGACCGCGGGGTGCTTGGTCTTCGCCTCCGGCACATAGGCGCAATAGCCCTCCGCCGGCAGTTTGGGCTCGGCGAAGGGTATGACGAGCCGCCCGCTGGCGACGTCATCGGCGATCAGCGCCGACGATCCCGACGCCACGCCCAGGCCATCCAGCGCGCCTTGGAGCGTCTGGTAGTTGTGCTCGAAGACCAGCGACTGCTTTGGCTTCAGATCCGGCACCCCCGCCGCCTTCAGCCAATCGAGCCAGACGGTGGGGCGCGATGCGGGATGAAGCAGCGTATGTTTGCGCAGATCGGCGACCCGGCGCAGCGGTATCTGCTGCAGCAGCTTCGGGCTGCAGACCGGGATGCGGTACTCCGACAAGGCCCAGATCGCAACATAGCCGGGAGGATCGTCTCCGCCCCGGCGGATGACGATATCGACCGGCTCTGCCAGCGTCGCAATCGGCTCGTCCGAGGTCGTCAACCGGACTTCGATGGCGGGATTGGCGAGCTGGAAGGAGGATAGCCGGGGGATCAGCCAGCGCAGCGTCAGCGTCGCTGTGGCGTTGATGCGGAGCAATTGGCTGCGGCCGCGCTCCAGCTGCTGCCCTGTCGCGAGCGCGATCCGGTCGAACGCCGCGCCAATCTCCGCCAGATAGGACCGCCCCGCTTCCGTCAGCACGACCCGCCGGTTGAGGCGCCGGAACATCGGCGTCCCAAGCCAGTCCTCGAGGAGCTGCACATGCCGGCTGATGGCACCGTGAGTCACATGAAGCTCTTGCGAGGCACGGTTGAAGCTGCCGAGACGAGCCGCAGCCTCGAAGGCTTTAAGCGAGTTGAGAGGTGGGAGGCGCCGCTGCATGCTTGTCTAATTTCCTGACAAGACGGTCAGCATAACTCGATTGCCGGCGGCGACGGAAGCGACCAGATTCTGTGACGGTTCCATGACGACCCGAGCAAGAGGAGGCGCCGCCCATGAGCTATGCCAACGCCATGATCGCCACGACACGCGCCGCCTTCTCGCGCTGGCACGTGCTCGCCACCGCATGTCTCGCTCATCTCGTCCATGACGGCTACACGGACATGCTCTATCTGCTGTTCCCGTTCTGGCAGCGCGAGCTTGCCCTCAGCCTGACGCAGATCGGACTTCTCAAGACGCTGTATTCGGGGGCCATGGCCACCGGCCAGGTGCCGGCCGGTCGCCTGGGCGAGCGCTGGGGCGAGAGGCGGTTGCTCGTCGGCGGCACGCTGCTCACTGCATCGGCCGTGCTCGCCTTTCACGGGGCGACGACGCATGTTGCCCTCGGCCTGTTGCTGGTTCTCGGCGGTCTCGGAGCGAGCGTGCAGCATCCGCTCTGCTCGACGCTCGTCGCGCGGACCTATGGCGGGTCGGAGCGGCGGACGGTCCTCGGGACGTATAACTTCGCCGGTGATCTCGGCAAGGTGATGGTTCCCGGGCT
>JASHUO010000463.1 GCA_030039975.1 Alphaproteobacteria bacterium | reverse complement strand
CCGGCATCACCGGCGGCATGATCGGCGCGTCCACCTTGGCTTTGCTCTTCGTCCCGCTGTTCTTCTACCTCTTCGAGCGGCTGAAGGAGCGTCGCGAGCCCGGTGCAACCGTCGAAAAACGCGAGGCGCCGCCGGCCCACTCGGCGCTGCCGCAGCCCGGCGCGGGCGCCTCGGACTAGCCTGTGCGCCGCCAGCCTCGCCGCGGCGGTGGTGCTCGCGCTCGCCGGCCGTGAAGTCGGTCCACCAACCCTCCAAACGCGGTGGCGGACAGTCGATCACACGCTGATGCGCTGGACGCCATATGCGCGGATGGAGAAGAATGAGCGCGGCGCGCGAAGCAGGATCGAGGTCGTGCGAACGCCATGCGGAAACCATATCGAACGATCGCTCGAGATATTCTCGGCACCGCGGAGCAAAACCGTCCGCTGCTCCTGCTTCTCGGCCTGATGGGGGTGTCGCTCGCGGCGTTACCGTTGCTGCCGCCGATCCCGCAAGATCCCAGCTATCATGATTTCGCCGATCAGCGAACGTTGCTCGGCGTTCCGAATTTCTGGAACGTCACCTCGAATCTTCCCTTCGTTGCGGTCGGCATCGCGGGGCTGTGGCAGTTTCGCCGCGATCCAGCAACCATCGTTCTCTTCCTAGGGGTATTCCTGACCGGCTTCGGCTCAGCCTACTACCACTGGAATCCGAGCAACGACACGTTGTTTTGGGACCGATTGCCGATGGCGCTCACCTTCATGGCGATCCTCGCCGTCGCGGTCGAGGAGAGGGTGAATGCAAGGGCCGGAGCCATTCTGTTGTGGCCCCTGCTGGCGCTCGCCATATTCAGTCTGTTGCTCTGGCGCTCGACCGACGATCTGCGGCTTTACGGTTGGGTGCAATTCTTTCCCTGCCTGGCGTTGCCGCTGCTGTTCCTGCTGTTGCCGCCGAAATTCACCGGCACATCCTATTGGCTTGTCGCCGCGGCGCTTTATGCCCTCGCCAAGGTGTTCGAATTCTATGACCACGCGGTTTACGCGGCCCTCTCCATCCTGAGCGGACACACCCTCAAGCACCTCGCCGCGGCCGCCGCCTGCTTTGCCATCCTGAGATATTTTCAGACCCGGCAGCCGATCGTTCTTGCGTAGACTCTTTTGGGAATGTGCCTCCGAGTCAATCGAGTGACTGCGCGGCCTGCATCGCTGCACCGAGCAGTATCGCGATCACCAGCAGCGAAATCGCGGCCACGGGCCATTGCCGCAGCGCGTCATCGACACGCTCGATCGTTCCGCTCAAAACCAGCGCGCCGCGCCGGACCGGACCGATCACGGCGACGAGAAAATCTTCCACGCGCACGCGCGCCGACGGCAGTCCCGAGCGCCCCAGCAGGGTCGCCAGCACGGCGCCACCCATGATCGGCCAGAGCACGCTCGAGAGCGCTTTGAGGGTGAGCGGATTCGACGCGGCGGCGCCGGCCGGAATCGCCAGATACGCGTCCCAGGGAAACAGCCCGAGCGACAGCGAGCACAGCGCGAGCGCCAGTGCGGCGGCCTCCTGGAGTCGCGACACGCGAGCACGCAATGCAGCCGACGCATCCCCGCGTGCCAGCGTGTGAACCAGCACAAGCAGCCAATAGCCCGCCGTAAACATCCCGCCGGCCTGGATGACAACCGCCCACCACCATTGCCCGCTGTCGCCTGCCGCCTGCAGCAACAGGTTCTTGGCGAGATAAGCGCCGCTTGCGGGTGGCCCGATTAGCGCCACGCCGCCCAGCGCGAAGGCGAGGACGCTGAGCGGCAGCGCTCGTGCGACGCCGGCCACCTCCGAGATCCGATCGTGTCCCAGCGCCGCGTAGATCAGCCCGGCCGACATGAACATCGCCGCCTTGGCGGTGGCGTGCGAGATCGCCTGCAGTATGCCGCCGGCGAGGGCCCCGCCGCTGGCGAGCCGAGCGGTTGCGGGATCGAAGGCGAGCGGAAACATCAGGAACAAATAACCGATCTGCGCGAGCGTCGAATAGGCGACCAGCAGCTTCAGCCGCTCCTGCCGCAGCGCAACGATGCTGCCGAGCACGATGGCCGCCGCGCCGAGCGCCGCGAGCAGTTGCGCGGCGGCGCCCCCGGGCAGCCCCGGCATGACGCCGAACCACAGCCGCACGACGATGAAAAACGATCCCTTCACCACCAGCGCCGAGAGCACCGCGCTGCAAGCGGCCGGCGCGCCGGCATGGGCCGGCGGCAACCACAGATGCAGCGGGAAGAGCGCCGTCTTGGCGAGCAGGCCGACCGTCATCAGCGCGGCCGCGACCAGCGTCGCTGGCTGCGCGCGCAGCTGATGCGACAGCAGGACGATGTCGAGGGTGCCATAGGCGCCATAGAGCAGCGCGCTGCCGACCAGATAGAAGGCCGAGCCGAGCAGCGCGAAGATGAGATAGCGCAGGGCGGCTTGCAGCGTCTCTGCCCGGCCATCCAGCGAGACCAGCGGCACCGCGGCGAAGGTCAAGAGCTCCAGCGCGACGTATAACGTGAAGAGGTCTCCGGCCACGAAGACCATGTTGAGCGCGGCCCAGATCGCCAGCAGCAGGATCCAGAACGCGAATGGCGCGCGCGCCTCGGTCGCTCCAGCGGGGATGCGAAAATCCGCGCGAGCAAAGACGCCAACTCCGCAGATCACCACCGCGGTGATCGCCATCATCAGCGCGGAGAGCCCATCTGCGCGCAGCGCCACGCCGAGCGGCGGCGCCCAGCCGCCGAGCAGATAGACAATCGGCGCGTCGGTCCGCCACAGGGCGATCGCGATGGCCACAGCGATCGCGAGGCCAAACGGCAGGGTCGACAGCGCAATCCGTTCGACCCATCGCCCCCCGGCGGCGAAAGCTGCCAGCACCCCCGCCACAGGGATGACGATCGCCAGCACCAACAGGAACGCGCCCGCCGTCACCGCGTCCAGAGCTGGGGCCGGATCGGGCATTACGTGCCGGCAAGATCGCGGTTTGCCCGCGCCGATGAGTGAGCGGCGAGCGTCGCCGAGCCGGATACCTGGAGCAGCCGCAGCAGCAATGCGACCGCCAATGCGGTCGCGGAGAAGGCTACCACGATGCCGGTGATGACGAGCGCCTGCGGGATCGGATCGCTCGCGAAACCCGCCGCCGCCCCTCTGCGCGCGACCACGCCGAACAACACGAATACGCCGCTGCCGAGAAGATTGAAGGCGAGGATCTTCCGCAGCGGCTGTGGACTGACGAGGAGGCCATAGAGGCCGAGCCCCACCGCCGCGGCGGCGCACAAAGCGAACACGCTCGCAACGCTCATGGCGCAGCGCTCCTTTCGGGCGGACCGGCAACCAACAGGCCGAGCGTGATCGCGATCGTCAACACCATCGCGGCCTCGATGGCCAGGATCAGCGGCTTGGCATAGGCCGCCGGATAGGCGAGGAACGCCTCGCCAAAGGCGAGTCCGCCGAGGCCGACGAGGAGAAAGACCGCGGGGCCGGCGATCAGCATCAGGCGCAGCCGCCATGCGTTCATGGGGGGCGTGTCCGCCAGCCCGGCCATCATGATCAGCAGCCACATGGCGGCGAGAATCGTGGCGCCCTGGAAGGCGCCGCCGGGATGACTGGCCCCGGTCCACGCGAGATAAATAGCCACGACGATGCCGAACGGCGTCAGCACCCGGGCGAGAAAGGCGAGCGTCCCCTGTGGATCGGCCTCGTGACGCACTCCCGGGCGTCCGCCCCAGAAATGATCCGGGGCAAGCGACCACACACCGACCACCGCCAGCAGCAGTACGACCTTCTCCAGCATGGTGTCCATGGCGCGAAAGGCCATCAGCACGTTGGTGACGGGATTGGCGAGGCCGGTCGCCGCGGCATTCGCCGCAGCGGCCGGCGCGAGCGTCGGCGCGGGTTCGGGCAATTGCAACACCGCGGCCGCCAGCGCCGCTGC
>JASHUO010000462.1 GCA_030039975.1 Alphaproteobacteria bacterium | reverse complement strand
CTCTCGCAAGGACGACACGCGCCTGCATGTCGATGCCTTCCCGTCGCAGCCGGTGCAAGGCCGGCGCATCTTGCGGGTCTTCGCCAATGTCAACACCGCCGACGCGGCGCGCGTCTGGCGTGTCGGCGGGCCGTTCGCCGATTACGCCGGCCGGTTCCTGCCGCGGCAGCGCCTCTACCCCCTGCCGGGCACTGCCGCCGCGCTCGCCTGCCTCGGGATCACGAAAGGCCGCAGGACCGCCTATGACTGGCTGATGCTGTCGCTCCACGACCGGGCGAAGGCCGATGCCGCCTACCAGCAGGAGGGCGCCGTCGCCGAGCTCCGCTTTCCGTCCGGCTCGAGCTGGATCGTCTACACTGATCTCGTGCCGCACGCGGCGATCGCGGGACAGCATGCGCTGGAGCAGACCTTTTACCTTCCCATCGCCGCCATGCGCGATCCGGAAGCGTCGCCGCTCCGCATCCTCGAAGGCCTTACGCGACGGAGGCTCGCGGGGTAGGTGCTGTTCGTTCGCCGCGTCCCGCGGGAGCGTATGTGAAGGACTCGCATGGAAGGCCGGTGTCGTGCAGCGTCGAGATGGCCCCCCGCTTTCGCGGGGGAGACGGAGTCTAAAGCCAGATCGAGAAATTCCGTCATTCCCGCGAAAGCGGGAATCCATGCGGCCGTCGCGAGCCTCGCCTTTGCGACGGCGCTATTCCTGTCCGCCGCCGCGCCCGCCGCCGAACTGCCGGTGCGGCCGTCGCAGATCATTGTCTTTGGCGACAGCCTCTCCGATACCGGCAATGCCTATATCGCGACGTTGCACGACAAGGCCCCCTCGCCGCCCTATTACGACGGACGGTTTTCCAACGGCCCGCTCTGGGTCGAGGATTTTGCCGCGAATTTCGGGCTGGCGACGCAGCCGGCCTTGAGCGGTGGCACCGATTTCGCGGTGGGCGGTGCCAAGGCCGGCAGCAGCGCCGATCGCCTGCCTTATCAGGCCGATCTCTATCTCCTGCTGTCGATCCTCTCGCGTCCCGATCCGCGCGCGCTTTTCGTCGTGTTCGGCGGCGGCAACGATGTGAGGAGCGCGCTCAACAAGCCTGATCCCGCGCGGCGGCTCGCCCATGCCGCGCTCAGCATCCGGCAGATGATCGAGCACCTCGCCGCCCATGGCGCCGTCAACTTCCTCGTGCCCAACGTACCCAATCGCGGCCTGACGCCCGCGGCGCGAACGCGCGGCACGGCGGAACGGGAAACGGCGCTCACGCTTGCGTATAATGCCGGCCTCGACGCTGCGCTGCGGGATCTGCCGGGCCGGCTGCACATCAATCTGGTCTGGGTCGATTTCTGGACGGCGGTGGCGCGCGCCTTTGCCGCGCCGCAACGCCTCGGCTTCACTGACATCACCGAGCCTTGCCTCGTGCACGACGCCTCCGGTTACCGGCAATGCGCGGAGCCGGAGCACTACGTGTTCTGGGACGACATCCATCCGACGCAAAGAGGACACCTCTTCCTCGCAGCGGCGGCGCTGGCGGCGTACACCAGCGCCACCCAATCACCGCGCCCCGCGCGGCAAGCGGCGCAACCGGTCGAAGCGAGCGGCGGCACCATCGAGCAGGAGGTGCTGCGCGTCGTGCGGGCGCATCTCGATCCGGCGCCGGCGGCGGAAGGCCGGTAGAATCGCGGCCGCGCGATGCGGCCTTGTCGTTCGCGCGCAAAGGCAGCATAACCCTCGCGACATCGAACGGAGCTCCCCATGAAGCTTGGCGTCGCGCTGCCGGTGATCGATCGTGAGGTGGGCGGCGATCCGGCCGCGATCCGTGAGTTCGCGCAAGCCGCCGAGGCGATCGGCTATCAGGACCTGGCGACGCCCGACCATGTGCTCGGCGTCAATGCCGCAAGCCGGCCGGACTGGGGCGATCGCAACACCTCCGCCGATCTGTTTCAAGACCCATTCGTGCTGTTCGGCTTCCTCGCCGCCTGCACCGAGACGATCGAGTTCTCGACCCAGCTGCTGATCCTGGCGCAACGCCAGACCGTGCTCGTCGCCAAGCAGGCCGCCTGTCTCGACGTGTTGTGCGGCGGCCGCTTCCGCCTCGGCATCGGCGTCGGCTGGAACCCGGTCGAGTTCACCGGCCTCAACGAGAACTTCCACAACCGCGGCCGCCGCTCGGAAGAGCAGGTCCAGGTGATGAAGGCGCTCTGGGCCGAGCCGCATGTCACTTTCGCCGGCAAATACCACAGGATCGAGGATGCCGGAATCAACCCGCTGCCGCCGCGCCGGGGGATCCCGCTCTGGTATGGCGGGCACGCCGACGTCACGCTGGAGCGCGTGGTCAAATGGGGCGATGGCTGGCTGCCGCTCGCTTACGGTCCCGGCGACGAGGCCAAGGTCGCCTTCGACAAATTACGGCGGATGGCCGAAGCGGCGGGCCGCGATCCCGACAGCATCGGCATCGACACGCGGGTTGCGGCCGGCATCGGCGACGAGCGGGAATGGCGCGACATCGTGCAGTTCTGGAAATCCTGCGGCGTCACCCGCTTGACCTTGACGACCTATTCGGGGCGCGGCCATCTGCGCCGCATCGCGGGCAGGACGCTCGCCGACCATCTCGGCGCGATCAAGCGCTACTGGAATGCGGTTGCGGATTTGCTGTGAGCGCGACGCAGTCTAGCCGTTGCCCGCGTGCGGCTGGGCCCGCGGAGTGGCGAAAGGCTCCACATCCGGCACAACCCGGACGCCGCTGGTGACTTTGAGCGGCAGGCCGCTTGCCATCGGGTAGGTCGCTTCGACGAAGTAGGCGACATATCCCGCGGCGGGTGGCGAGACTTTGCCGATATAAACGCCGCCGCCCTGATCGCCGAGCGCCGTCGCGGTGTAAGCGGGCCCGATCGTCTCCAGGCGGAAGTCGCGCGCCTTGGGATTGCGCGCCTGCCACAAGGTCACGGTGCTGGGCTTGGTGCGGGTCTCGAAGCGGATCGATCCGTCGGGCGCGAAGCGCCAGGCGTAGTCCGGCATCGGCGTGTGACTCAGAAAGGCCTCGTAAAACGCCGCCGCGCTGACGCTGGCATCGGAATCCCGCAGGGAATGATTGGTGTTCGGGACGTAGCGGAGATAGGTCGGTCCGCGCAGCCCGGCGAGATAGAAGCGCGAGGAATCCGGCAGGAAGAACTGATCGCCCGCGGAGTTCAGGATGAATTTTGGCAGGGCCAGCCGATCGCGATAGGTGTAGGGATCGACGATCCTTGCCAGCGCATCCATCGGCGGCGTGCCCATCCAGCGCATGATGCCCATGCTTTCGTAATCGTGAAGCGCGGGCGCCCAGAATCCGTAAACGGCGTGCTGATGCGCGAAGGCGGGCTCGAGATTGAGAAGATCGGCGACGACCGGGATGATCGCGACGACACGCTTGTCGACGGCGGCGGTGAGCCAGGCGGTCCAGCCGCGCTTCGAGGCGCCTTCGACGACGAATCTGTCGATCGCGACACCGCCGCCCGCCGCGCTGCCGCCGAAGGCGCCGATCGTGTCCATGGCGCGGACGGCGCTCTTCGTCATCGGCAGCTGCGCCGGCCAGGACGCATCGCCGGTGCGGAGATAGCGGTCCCAGCTATAGGCGATGATGCCGTCCTCGGTGCGCGGCGTCGTCTCGCCGGCGAAGGTGAGCGGCTCGTTCGGCACGTTGCGCAGCTCGCTCACCATCGAGCCGGTTCTGACCGCGAGCGCGGCGAGGAAGGGATTAGCCGCGGCGGGCGGTGCTTTGCCGCTGGCGCCGCCGCTCAGCACCAGCAGGCCGGTGCGGTGCCTCAGCTGAAGCGGCCGGATGATGGTGAGGAAATGCGTCCAGAGCGTCGGATCCACTTCGGCGGGCGAGCGCCATTGCTGCGAGGTCATGCGCAGCACCGCAGCGGTATAGCCGTCGCCCTTGATCGTATTCAGCAGCTCGTAGCGATAGCTCGCATCGGGCGCCGCGACGTAACGGTCGAAGGCGGTGTCTTCGGCCGCGAGCGCCGGCAGCGCGCGCAAGGCAAGCAGCGCCGCCGCAACGCAGCGGACGAGCATGTCACTCGCTCGGCGCGGCAAAGGGCCAAACCCGGTACTGCGATGCCGGCCCGCCGGGAAGGAACCGGGCATAGACGACGACGTCATGCGCATCGAAGGCCACCTGGAAGGTGCGCGAGCCCACGCCTTGTCCGCCGAGCTTGAAATCGTGCGGCACATAGGAGATCGGCGTGATGAAGCCCAAAGGCCAACCGAAATTGACACCGAAGGACTTGCCGTCCGACGAGACGTAATTGAGCGCGAGCCCGTTTCCCGTGCGCAGCAGCTGGTCCGGGGCGCCGAGACGGGCCGTGACCTCGTCCCATGTCGTCTGGTGCGGCACGATGAAGGCGACATCCTGCGGGCGCAGCGGCTGATTGACCGTGACGCGGGTCCAGCCGATGGGCCCGCCGCAGCCGCCGAGGCCGAGCCCGCCCCCGATGAGCGCGCCGGCCAGCAGCAAGGCTTCGTGCGCGCGCATGGCTCACTCGAACGGCCAGAATTGGAATCTGAGCTGGTCGGTGTGGTTGCTGGTGAGCACGCGATCGACGATGCCGTGCTCGTTGAAGAAGACGTAAAGCTGATCGGAGCCGATATTGACGCGCGAGAACACCAGCACGGTCGCGTGCTTCAAGGCGTAGTGGTAGTAGTGAAAGACAACGCGCTCGGCGCCGATCCGGATGATCTCGTCGGGCGCCCCGAGCACGCGGGCAACGTCGCTCTCGTTCGATTGTCCGGGCGCGATCGCCGCGATATCCGCCGGTTTGAACGGCACGCCGAGATCGCCGCGGGTGAAGGCGCAGCCGCCGAGTTGCGTCGCGGCGAGCGCGACTATGAGCGGCAGGATGCGCAGCGACCGTAGAGACGCGTTGATTGCCATAGCACGGGTATTGCGGCACTTCAGATTGCGGCGCGCGACGCGCATCTCGATCGCCCCTCAGCGCCCGCACGGGGAACACCGGGCCTGGCCATAGGGTTCACCAAGGTTCCGGCCGGCATGGTGCGGCTGCACCCCCACCCCTCCCTCCCCCTCAAGGGGGGAGGGGGTTTTCTCAGCGGTGCACGCACAAATGCTCTGCTGCTTT
>JASHUO010000461.1 GCA_030039975.1 Alphaproteobacteria bacterium | reverse complement strand
CGCATCTCTTCGGCCATGGCATCGCGCAGTGCCTCGCGGACCGTCAGCGTGACGGTAGGGCCGTTGTAGTCGCGCTCTTCGCCCACGGGCGGACGCTTCGGTTCGGCGGCGGCGCGCGGCGCCGGCTGTGGCGGCCGCGCTTCGGCCACCGGCTCTACCGGTGCTTGCGGCGCCGGCGTCGCGGGCTTTGCTTCGGCTTTGGCCACGGCGTCCACCGCCTCGCCCTCGCCGGCGATGAGAGCGATCGGCAAATTGACGGCGACGTTCTCGCTGCCTTCGGGGACGAGGATCTTGGCCATGGTGCCCTCGTCCACCGCCTCCATCTCCATCGTCGCTTTGTCGGTCTCGATCTCGGCGAGGATGTCGCCGGCCTTCACCGCATCGCCGGGCTGCTTGTGCCACTTGGCGATCTTGCCCTCGGTCATCGTCGGCGAGAGCGCCGGCATCAACACCTCGATCGGCATGGCGTGCTCCTCACGCCTCGCCGTAAACGTCGGTCCACAGCTCCGCCGGATCGGGCTCCGGGCTCTGCTGTGCGAAATCGGCGGCAGCGGTGATGATGTCCTTGATCTCCTTGTCGATCTCCTTGAGCCGCGCCTCGTCCGCCATGCCGCCATCGATGAGGCGCTTCTTCACCTGATCGATCGGGTCGTGCTCCTGGCGCATGCGGCTCACCTCGTCTTTGCTGCGGTATTTCGCCGGATCGGACATGGAATGGCCGCGATAGCGGTAGGTGAGCATCTCGACGATGTAGGGCCCCTTGCCCGAGCGCGCATGCTCGAACGCCTCGGCCGCGGCTTCGCGCACCGCGACCACGTTCATGCCGTCGACCTGGTGGCCGGGGATCTCGAAGGGCGCGCCGCGGCTCACCAGATCGTGCGAGGCCGAGCTGCGCGTGATCGAGGTGCCCATGCCGTATTTGTTGTTTTCGATGACATAGACCACCGGCAACTTCCACAGCGCCGCCATGTTGAAGCTCTCATAGACCTGGCCCTGGTTCATCGCGCCGTCGCCGAGGAAGGTGATGCTGACCTTGCCGTTGTCGCGGTATTTGTGCGCGAAACCGAGGCCGGTGCCGATCGGCACCTGGGCGCCGACGATGCCATGCCCGCCGAAGAAGTTCTTCTCGCGGGAGAACATGTGCATCGAGCCGCCCTTGCCCTTGGAATAGCCGCCGCGCCGGCCGGTGAGCTCGGCCATGACCCCCTTGGGGTCCATGCCGGTCGCCAGCATATGGCCGTGGTCGCGATAGGAGGTGATGATGGTGTCGCCCTCCTCGGCCGCGGCAAGCACGCCGACGACCACCGCCTCCTCGCCGATATAGAGATGGCAGAAACCGCCGACGAGCCCCATGCCGTACATCTGGCCGGCCTTCTCTTCGAAGCGCCGGATCAGCAACATGTCGCGATAGAGCTGCAGGAGTTCGGCCGCCGATACTTCCGGCTCCTCGACCCGCGCCGGTCTCGGCCTGCGCTTCGCCACTGCCATGGGGCCACCCTTTTTCGGCTGCGTCAGCCCCGCTCGCCGGATCGGGAGCGGAGCGCTGAGGACATGCGGGTAAGATATGCCGCACCCGCACGAATGCAAGCCGATAGCCGGTAAATTATTGTTTTGCAATGCAAAATGAAACTTAACTGAATTCTCGTTAATCGAGTTGAAATGGCGCGGCAAGGCGGACCTGCATGTCAATCCCGGACGCGAAGCGGACGGCAATCAAGGTCGAGCCCGAAGCAGCCAAGCGGCGCGGCTGAGCCGGCGCTCAGCGGGACTTCGTGTCGAAGATGACGATGTCGTTGGGGGCGGCGAGATTGAGCTGGCTGCGTGCGCGCTCGTCGAGCATGTCGCGGTCGAGGTGATCGGGACGCAGCAAGTCGACCCGCCGCTCGAGCGTTGATCGCTCGGCCTCCACAGCGGCAAGGGTCGTCTTGGCCTCGCGGACTTCCTGATTGAGGCGCATCCACGCCGTCAGGCCCCGATCGCCCTGCACCAGGTGATACGCGAAATACGCGCAGAGGCTGATCCCCAGGATGGGCCCGATGATCAGTCGCGCACGCCGGCGTATCTCGAGGACAATCGACACGCCAAAGAGGGAATCACGGCCGAGTCGCGCCGTCAACGACGCCGAGTCGCGGCCCCCGATCCCGAGTCAATTTGTCGCATCAGCCCGTTGCGGCGGTACCAGCCACCACAGCACCAGCACATAAACGCAGATCGCGACATAGATCACGGTGAACACCCAGAGCGGGAGCGGCCAGTAGATCAGCCCGTTGACGAAGCCGGCGATGAGCGGCTCGCGCGCAGCTTCGGTCCCGGCCGCTGCGAGCAGCGCGTTCTGCCAATCCGTCAGGAAGCAGAGATGGCCCAGCGCCGCCTGCAGCGCCACCACCGCCAGAATGCCGACATGCAGCGCCCGCCACCACAACACGCGCACGAAGCGCCAGCCGAGCCAGCCGCCGAGCGGGATGGCGACGAGACCGAAGAGGTTGAAGGCGATGACCGCGAGATGGACGAAGAGGACGGCGTCGGCGAGCAGAAGATAGCGGTCGGGCGTCATGGCCCGAGGACATTCAACCCAGAGTTTGGCGACAATGAGGAGAGATCAGCGCTTTAGTATGGATTTTCCGGCATAGCGCGCCGACGGGCCCAGCCGCTCCTCGATGCGGATGAGCTGGTTGTACTTGGCGAGCCGGTCCGAGCGCGACAGCGAGCCGGTCTTGATCTGGCCGCAATTGGTGGCGACGGCGAGATCGGCGATGGTGGTGTCCTCGGTCTCGCCCGAGCGGTGCGACATGACCGCGCCATAGGCGGCGCGATGCGCCATCTCGACCGCCGCGAGTGTCTCGCTCAAGGTGCCGATCTGGTTGACCTTGACCAGGATGGCGTTGGCGACCCCCTGGGCGATGCCTTCGGCGAGACGCTTCGAATTGGTGACGAAGATGTCGTCGCCGACGAGCTGCAGCTTGCGCCCGAGCGCTTCGGTGAGCGCGCGCCAGCCCTGCCAATCATCCTCGGCCATGCCGTCCTCGATCGACACGATGGGATAGCGTGCCGCGAGATCCTCGTAGTAACGCACCATGCCGCCGGCATCGAGCGTCTTGCCCTCGCCTTCGAGCACGTATTTGCCGTTCTTGTAGAATTCGCTCGCCGCCGGATCGAGCGCCAGCACGACATCCTCGCCGGGCTTGTAGCCGGCCGAAGAGATCGCCTTCATGATGAAGCCGAGCGCCTCGTCGGCCGAGGCGAGATTGGGCGCAAAGCCGCCTTCGTCGCCGACATTGGTATTGTGATCGGCATCGCTGAGCTGCTTTTTCAGCGCGTGGAACACCTCGGAGCCCATGCGGACGGCATCCGCCACGTTTGCTGCCGCCACCGGCATGATCATGAATTCCTGCAGGTCGATGGGGTTGTCGGCATGAACGCCGCCATTGACGATGTTCATCAGCGGCACCGGCAGGAGATGCGCATGGGTCCCGCCGACGTAGCGGAAGAGCGGCTCGCCCAGCTCCGCCGCCATCGCCTTCGCCACGGCGAGGCTCACGCCGAGAATGGCATTGGCGCCCAGCCGCGATTTGTTGGGCGTGCCGTCGAGCGCGATGAGCCGCTGGTCGAGGGCCTCCTGCGCTTCCGCGTCGGAGCCGGAGAGCGCGTCGAAGATCTCGCCATTGACGGCCTCGACCGCGCGGCGCACGCCCTTGCCGCCATAGCGCTTGCTGTCGCCGTCGCGCAGCTCGACCGCCTCATGCGCGCCGGTGGAGGCGCCGGAGGGCACCGCGGCGCGGCCGATGGCGCCGCTGTCCAGCGTCACCTCGACCTCGACCGTCGGGTTGCCGCGGCTGTCGAGGATCTCGCGGCCGTGGATGTCGGTGATGGCGCTCATGCTGTCTCCCGATCTAGCCCGTATTTCTCCCACGGGCACGTGCTGCGTTGCACAGAGTTGGCGCGAAGTTAGGAGCGAGGCCGTAGGCGATGCTGGAAGCATCGTCAAGGCCGAGCGACGCGGCAGCGCGCCAACTCTGTGCAACCCGAAGGGACGGCGCTCTTTGGCGCCAGGGGGCGTCGTCGCGACGCTTACGATGCGCGCATCGCTGCGCGTCGCGCCTCCTACCCTGGCGCCAAAGATCGCCGTCGCAGCGCGTGCCCGTGGGAGAAATACGGGCTTAAGCCGGGAGATAGCCCGCAAGCTCCGGCGAGGCAAGAGAGCTGCTTACGCCGATTGGCTCTGCTGCTGCGCCCGCAAGCGCCGCTCGCGCAGCGCCTGCATATAGCGCCGCGTCCAGGCGATGAGGGCGATCAGCACCGCGAACGCCATCACCGGCGAGATCGCCACGACTTGCGCCGGCGTCAGGAACAGCGCAAAACCGACCCGGACCAGCGCCTCGATTAGGTAGACGCCGCCCCAGACCGCGGTCACGAACTGCAACGCCGCGCGAAAATCGGGAAATTGCCAAAGCCCGTTC
>JASHUO010000460.1 GCA_030039975.1 Alphaproteobacteria bacterium | reverse complement strand
TGATCGAGCTCGATCGATTCGAAGAGCGCGCGGAAATTGCCTTCGCCGAAACCTTCATTGCCCTTGCGCTCGATGATTTCGAAGAAGATCGGCCCGATGATCGTGTCGGTGAAGATCTGCAGCAGCAGCCCGCCGCCCTGCTGCGGCGCGCCGTCGATGAGAATGCGGTTGCGCTTGAGCTGCGCCAGATCCTCGCCATGGCCCGGGAGCCGCGCATCGACCTGCTCGTAATAGGTATCGGGGACGTCCTGGAACTTGATACCGGCAGCGCGCAGGGTCTCGACGGTGCGGTAGATGTCGCTCGTCGCCAGCGCGATGTGCTGGATGCCCTCGCCGCGATAGGCGGCGAGATACTCCTCGATCTGGGACTTGTCGTCGGCGCTCTCATTGATCGGGATGCGAATCTTGCCGCAGGGGCTGGTCATTGCCTTGGAGCGCAGCCCCGTCAGCTTGCCTTCGATGTCGAAATAACGGACCTCGCGGAAATTGAAGAGCTGCTCGTAGAAGCGCGCCCACTGCGCCATGCGCCCCTGATGCACGTTATGCGTGAGATGGTCGACGCCGGTAAGGCCGACGCCGGCCGGGCGCGCCTCGGCCCCGGGCGTCGGCACGAAATCGACGTCGTAGATCGTGCGCTCGCCATAGCGGTCGACGAGGTAGAGCAGACTGCCGCCGATGCCCTCGATCGCGGGGATGTTGAGCTCCATCGGCCCGACTTTGCCTTGAACCGGGCGCGCGCCCAGCATCACGGCGCGCTCATAAGCCTTGGCCGCGTCGCGCACGCGAAAGGCGATGGCGCAGACAGAGGGGCCGTGGAGCCGCGCGAAGGCCTGGGCGAAACTCTCCGGCTCGCCATTGACGATGAAATTGACGTCGCCCTGCCGGTAGAGCGTGACCTTCTTGGAGCGATGCCGCGCCACCACAACGAAGCCGAGACGCTCGAAGAGCCGGCCGAGCGCGTCCGGATCGGGCGCGGTGTACTCGACGAATTCGAAACCGTCGGTGCCCATGGGGTTGGGCCACAAATCCGGGGCCTCGGTCGTGCCCGCAACCGCTTGATGTTCAACGATCATGTCGCCCTCCATACGAGCAAACCCTAGCCTTGACGGCAACGTTGGGGCGAGGCAGACTCGTCTGTCCAATGAAATCGATTCCTGCCGCTCCGCTACCGGCGCTCGACGAGCCTTCCGCTCTCGACCTCGAACGCTATTTGCCCTTCCGTCTCTCCGTTCTCGCCAACCGGGTGACGCGAGCGGTGGCGCGCGCTTATTCCCGGAGCTTTCACCTCTCGGCGCCGGAATGGCGCACCATGGCGGTGCTGGGCCGGTACGGCGCCATGACCGCCAACAGTGTGGTCGAACGCACCGCCATGGACAAGGTGCGGGTCAGCCGCGCCGTTGCCCGGCTCCTGGCCCATGGCCGCGTCACGCGCCGCACCGATCCCGAAGACCGCCGCCGCGCCATTCTCGACCTCACTCCCGAGGGCCGCGCCATCTACGCCAAGGTGGTACCGCTCGTACTGTCGGTCGAGCGCGAGCTGCTCGGCGAGCTCTCCGCCGAGGAACGCGGCGCGCTCGACCAGATCCTGCACAAGCTCGAGCGCTGCACCGCCGCCGATCTCAGCGGTGAGGACGACAGCGAATATTAGTCGCCACCCGCTTCAGAACGGCGCGTTTGCCCCCTCCCCCGTCCATGCTATAAGGCGGATCGAGCCAAGAGCGGGAGCGAGCGCGTGGCCGCGGCGACGATCCTGGTCCTCAACGGGCCCAATTTGAACCTGCTGGGCGTACGCGAGCCCGAAACCTACGGCCGCGACACCTTGGCCGACATCGAAGAAGCCTGCCTCGAGCGCGCCGCCGAGCTCGACCTCGCCGTCGATTTCCGCCAGTCGAACCATGAAGGCCAGCTCGTCGACTGGATCCAGGAGGCGCGCGAGGCCGCCGACGGGATCGTGCTCAACCCGGGCGCTTATACCCATACCTCGATCGCCATACTCGACGCGCTGCGCGCCGCGGATCTACCGATCATCGAGGTTCACCTGTCCAACATCCATCGCCGCGAGAGCTACCGCCGCCGCTCCTATGTGAGCGAGGCGGCGCAGGGCATCATCTGCGGCTTCGGCGGACATGGCTATCTGCTGGCTCTCGATGCGATGGCGCGGCTCATCAAGCGCGACTGACGGAGTTTCACGGGGAATGGCGAGTTCGAGAGATTGGACGGTGGACGGTGATCTCGTCCGCACGCTTGCGGCGCTGCTGGAGGAGACCGGGCTCACCGAGATCGAATATGCCATGGGCGAGCGGCGCATCCGCGTCGTGCGCGGCGGTCTCGCCGCACCGGCGATGACGGTAGCGATGCCAGCGCCCGGAGCAGCCGCGGCGGCGCCCGCCGCCGCTGCGGCCGAAGCGCCGGGCACCCTCAAGGCGCCGATGGTCGGCACCGCCTATCTCGCGCCGCAGCCCGAGGCGCCGCCCTTCATCAAGCTCGGCGACAGCGTGCGCGAGGGCCAG
>JASHUO010000459.1 GCA_030039975.1 Alphaproteobacteria bacterium | reverse complement strand
CGGTGCGGGCCCTGCTGCGGCGGCCCACAGCGCTGCCGCCGCCGGTCGAGACGCGCGTGCTCGGCGATCTCGATGTCGCAACCGACTGGCCGGCGCTGCTCGCCGGCGCGCGCGCGGTGGTGCATCTCGCCAGCCGCGCCCATGCCCGCGCCGTCGACGAGCAGCGCTGGATCGAAGGCGAAGCGGCGACCGCCGGGGCGCTGGCGCGCGCAGCGGCCAGCTCCGGCATCCGCCGCCTCGTGCTGATGAGCTCGATCAAGGTGCTGGGCGATGCGACAATCGATCTGCCGCTGCGTGCGCATCAGCCGCCGGCGCCGGCCGATGTTTACGGCCTCGCCAAATGGCGCATGGAAGAGACGATGCGCGCCGCTTGCGGCGATCGGCTCGCCATCATCCGCCCGCCGCTCGTCTACGGGCCCGGCGTCAAGGCGAATTTCCGCGCCTTGATCCGTCTCGTCGATAGCGGCATGCCGCTGCCCTTCGCCAGCATCGACAACCGCCGCAGCCTCGTCTTCCTCGACAATCTGCTCGACCTTGTCGTGACCGCGCTGGAGCATCCCGCCGCGGCCGGCGGCGTCTTCCTGCCGCGCGACGACGAGGAGCTATCGACGCCCGAGCTCGCGCGCCGCATCGCCCGCGCGCTCGGTCGCCCTGCCCGGCTGTTCGCCTGCCCGCCCGCGCTGCTGCGTTTCGCCGCATCGCTGCTGGGGCGCAGCGCCGCCGCAGACCGCCTGCTCTCTTCGCTCCGCGTCGACGATCTCGCCACGCGCGAGCGCCTCGGCTGGCGGCCGCGCGTCAGCCTCGATGACGGCCTCGCCGCCACCTGCCGCTGGTACCGCCAGGAGCGCGGATGACGGTGCCGGGGCCGAAGCTGATCTATCTCGTCACCGAGGACTGGTATTTCTGGTCGCATCGCCTGCCCATGGCGCGCGCGGCGCAGCGCGCCGGCTTCGCCGTCAGCGTGGCGACGCGCGTCGCACAGCATGGCGAGCGCATCCGCGGCGAAGGCTTCGCGCTCCATCCGCTTGGTTGGCAGCGCGGCAGCACCGGGCCGCTGGCGAGCCTCGCCGCCATCGCCGAGATCGCCCGGCTTTATCGCCGCGAGCGCCCGCGCCTCGTCCATCATGTCGCCTTGAAGCCGGCCGTTCTCGGCAGCATCGCCGCGCTCCTCGCGCGCGTGCCGGCCGTGGTCAACGCCGTCACCGGCTTCGGCTTCGTCGCGAGCTCGCCGACCCTCCGCGCGCGCCTGCTGCGCCGCCCGGTGAGCCTCGCGCTGGCTCATCTCATCGAGCGCGCCAACAGCCGCGTCATCGTGCAGAACGAGGACGACCGGCGCTTGCTGCTGGCGCTCAATCCCGCGGCGGAGCGGCGCGTCGCGGTGATCCGCGGCTCCGGCATCGACCTCGCACATTTTCCCGTGGCACAAGAGCCGCCGGCACCGCCGGTGATTGCCGGCTTCGCCGCGCGCCTCCTCGCCGACAAGGGCATCGAAAGCTTGATCGAGGCGCAGCAGATGCTGCGCGGCCGCGGCGTCGATCTGCGGCTGCTCATCGCCGGCACACCCGATCCGGAGAATCCGACTTCGATCCCGGAAGCAACGCTCGCGCGCTGGCGCGGGCTTGCCGGCATCACCTGGCTGGGCCAAGTGGAGGACATCCGCTCGCTCTGGCGCGCGGCGCATATCGCGGTGCTGCCGTCGCGCCGCGAAGGCCTGCCGAAAAGCCTGCTCGAAGCGGCGGCGATGGGGCGTCCGCTCGTCGCCACCGACGTGCCGGGCTGTCGCGAGATCGCCAAGCAAGGCATCAATGCGCTGCTGGTGCCGCCCGATGATGCCGCGGCGCTCTCGCGCGCGCTCGAGCAGCTTGCCGGCGATGCCGCGCTCCGCCGCCGCTTCGGCGCGGCCAGCCGCGCGCTGGTCGAGAGCGACCTCGCCGCTGCTGCGGTCGGCGCCGCGACGGTCGCGCTCTATCGCGCGCTGCTGGCGGAGACAGGCGAAATCGCGGCGCCCTGAGCGGCATCGCCCGCTTCGCGCGGTACAAAGCCATCGACGCAGCTTCAGTCGAATTGGTTGGCCTTCGCAACCGCGGCGTCTGTGTGCGAATCAGCATCGCCGAGTCGTTCTCGTCTTCTCAGGAACGCGAGATCAAGGTACTCTTTTGTGACATTTGGTTGATGTCATTTCGCGCTGCAAATCGGGGGCGCAGAGTTGCGGAATGGTCCCTACGCCAGACCTCCCAAACGGATCCTCGTGGTGGATGACCATGAGGGGACGCGCGAGGCGGCTTGTGCGGTTCTCCAAAAGGCCGGCTTCACCGTGTCGGCCTGTGCCTCCGGCGAAGAAGGGCTGCTGACCATCGCCCGCGATCCCAGCATCGGGCTGCTCATCACCGACATCGTCATGCCCGGGCGGCTCAATGGCTGGCGTTTGGCCGAAAGCAGCAAAGCGCTGCGGGAGAGCCTTCGGGTCATCTACATCACCGCCGTCCCCAGCGTCGTACCGCGGCCGGGTCAAGGACCGGGGCTTGGCCCCTTGGTGCCGAAGCCCTGCACGCCGGCCCAGCTGATCGCCAGCGTTCAACGGGTGCTGGGGCTCAGCCCAGGCCCGCGCCGGCGCGATTGACCATCGCGATCGCGAACGCAGGGGTTGATTTTTCTCCACCTCGCTATGCGCGCCAAGGTTTCTTAAGCCGGAGCTTGTGGCTATTCCGTGCGAGCCCGGCGGCACGCCGGTTGCCTGCGCGCCCGGGCGTGCGATCATCCCCGGGCGCAGACTGACGGCTCGCGCTACCTAAAGCGATTGGGATCCATGAGATTGCAGGGTGACGCGGTGCGAGAACCGCACGCTGGCTCGTTGCGGCTGAGCGAGAGCGGCAATTCGCTCCATAGGGAGGTGCGTTTGGCGTGAGGCGGCACCGGCACTGTTGCCGGGCGGGTGCCATAGAGGGGGGCTCTTATGAACCACGCACAGTATTTGAGAGATCGCGCGGCGGAGTTCAGCAACATCGCGCTGACCACCAGCGACGCGGTGGCGGCGCAGAACTTTCACGAGCTCGCGATTCTATGCCGCGGGGGCGCGGAGCGCCTCGCCCGCCGATCGCTGGCGCCATTTGCGCCCGACGACACGCCCCGTCCCAAGTAATCCCGGCGCCCGAGGCGCCTGGGATCAGCGCGCCCGTTTCGATTTTCGTCGCGCCACCTCTGCGGCGCTCGGCGCGCGTGGCACGAACTCGACGATCTCTGCCGCGGCTTTCGCATGCGCATCGAGCTCGCGCGCCATCTCTTCGAGGATCGCCACCGTCTTCTCGTCATTGATGCTGCGCGCGAGTTGGCGATATCGGTGCGCCTTGTGGCGCAAGGAGTCGGCATCCATGGGGCACCACCCATAGCTAAGAGCCTGACCTCCCATTTTGTCTGGAGTGTACTCCCTCTCCTTGCGCCCGGCTATGCCCATTCCGGGTTGCCCACCATGGACTCGGGAGGATGCGGAGCGGCGCTCAGAGACGTTCAAGGAGATCGACGATTCGATATCGGCTGCGCGCCGTGCTGCCGCGCACCCCGGTGAAATCGGGGGTGCGCCGGGCGGCGCGCAACGCCAGCACGGCGTCGTAGAGCGCGATGCTGGCGATTCTCATCGCTTCCTTTTCGAGCGCGACATCCCGCTTCTGGCGCTCCGCCTCGGCCAAGGCTTCGACGGCGTTCGCCCAGGCTTCGGCCGCGCGGAGCGCCCCGCGCTCATCCGCCGACGACTTGCTCAGCGGCGGCTGCGGCATCAAGAGCGTTTGTCCTGCTGCGGCAACGCGCTGCCCGGCTCCGCCAGCACCTTCGCCAATTCGACGAGCGCGCGCTGCAGATGGGCCTCGGAGATCTCGTTGAACGCTCGACTGAAGGAGAGCGAGCGGCGGTGGCGCGGCCGACGCTCCTCGCCGGCGACCGGGCCGCCGAGATCGTCGAAGAAATAGTCGATCGGCGCATTCAGTTCCTGTGCGCAGAGAAACAGCCGGCTCGCCGAGATGCGATTGACGGCGTTTTCGTACTTGTGGAGCTGCTGATAGGTGATGCCGATGCGCTGAGCCAGATCATCCTGGCTCAGGCCGAGCATCGTCCGGCGCTCTTTGAGCCGTGCGCCCACCAGACGGTCCACGCTGACGGCGGGATTTTTGAGCCTCGACATCGGACGACCTCACGAAGGTGCCTCATCCGGGCCTCTAACGCATTAAACGAAGCATCCGCCGACCATTAGAGACCAAGTGGCGATAAATGGGCTGTTTATGAAACCCGCTCGCGCATAGCGGCGTGCGCTCTTATCGCCTCGCGCGTGAGGGAACGCGCGGCCGAATCAGGGACGGCGCGCACCAGCGATGCCGCGGCGATTTATTGTTGCGCCGCTAAGTCGCACCATTAGACCGCTCTTAATGCCGAGCGCTGCAGATGGCAGCTGGCGAATGCGCCCAATTCAGCAAAGGAGTCGAGTCATGAAGCGCCTGTTCGAGGGTCAGCCCGCGGGAACCCCGCCGAAGCCGCAATCGACCGATCGCATGCTCGTCGTCGGCGCGGGGATCGTCGTCTCCGGCGAGATCAAATCCTGCGATTGCCTCGTCGTCGAGGGGAAAGTCGAGGCCAACGTCGCCTGCAAGGAATTGCGGATTGCGCATGGCGGTTTGTTCTCGGGCACGGCCGCGGTGCAGAACGCGGAGGTCATCGGCCGCTTCGAGGGCGACCTCACCGTCAGCGACCGTCTGGTGATTCGCGCCAGCGGCAATGTTTCCGCCAAGGTGCGCTATCAGCAGCTCGAGATCGAGCGCGGCGGCCAGCTTGCGGGCGCCATCGAAGCCGGCACGGCGAGCGAGCCAGCGCGAACCACCGCCCGCGATCAGCGCCGCAGCGCCTAGACAACAATCGCCATCGGCGCGTACGCGCCAACGCGATACGTCACTTCGCCGCCGCCGCGCGCGCGTTCAGCCAGGCATCCATCTTGGCGACGGCATCGGCGCAATCCGAAGTATTTTGCGCCCCCGCGCAGGCCTGCCTGACGATGCGGTCGGCTGACGCCGGCGGTGTCGTGCCGCCCGACGGGTCGAGCATGGCGTGGAATTGCTCGATCGCGCCGAGACACTGCGAAGCGGCCATGCCGTGCGCGGCGCAGACCTGGACCAGCTCGTTGTTTTCCAGCGAGTAGGCCGTGACTTGGTCGAGCCGACCGGTCACCGGCAGGTTGAGCTTCTGCTGATAGGCCGACAAAGCGTTGCGGGTTTGCGGTCCCAGGGTGCCGTTCGTCGTGCCGTGATAGAGCCCGAGCGCGCGCAGGCGCCGCTGCGCCTGCGCCACCCGTTGATGCTCGGCATCGGCGACCCGCACCAGCAGGCGCGATGGCGACACCAAGGGCGCGGTCACGGAGCTTGCGCCGAAAGCAAGGCTCGCCGCTTCTCCCGGCGCCGATGCCGCGATGTGCACGAGCGCGATCAGGCATGCCGCCGGCAAGGCTCTTCGCATTCGGGTCCTCCAAGGTGCTGTGCGCTGCGCGCGTACGCGCTTATTTCCGCTGCGCCACGAACACCAGCATGGCAACGGCGCGGCGATGCCGTCCATCGCGACTCGTGCTTTCCGGTCGTGTGATTTTTGCGCCGGGCTCACTTGTCCTTGGGTCGGTGCGACCGGCTGGCGCCGCCAAGCGCCGGCTCGCGAATCAAGCGCTCGACCCTGTATGATTGTCTTTTTCGCTATCTATACCCCACATGAATGACTCTCAAACATAACGCAACGGTACCGTTGCGTTGCGTTTCGAACGGTGCTATATCTACCTGCGTCGCAAGAGACGAAGCGACGCTTGGTTGGGAGCTGATCATGGTGAACTTCAGAGCCGCGATGATTGGAGCGACGACCGCGATTGCCCTTGCCGCCGCGCCGATCACCCCCGCTTCCGCGCACTGGCATAATCATGGCGGTGTGGTCTTTGGCGTGGCCGCCCTGGGAGCGGCAGCCGTCGTCGGCGCCGCCACGATCCTGACCGCGCCGGTTCGCGCCCTCGCCGCCCCGGTCTACGCGCCGCCGGCGCCGGCCTATTACGCCCCGCCTCCGGCCTATTACGCCCCGCCTCCGGCTTATACCTACGCGCCCCCGCCGCCGGCCGCTTACTACCCGCCGCCCGGCTATTACGGGCGCTGAGCCGCAGCACCTTGGCGAGGCGGGTCAGCGGGCGCGACGCGGCCGAGACGACGGCGGTTCCTTCCCGTCGCGGCGGCCGCCCCTCGCGGGAAGAGGCGGCGTTGCTCGGCGAGCACATCCTCGACATCGCCACCGAGCTGTTCCTCGCCGAGGGCTACGGCGCGACCAGCATCGAGCGGGTCGCGCAGCGCGCCCGCATCTCCAAGCGCACCTTCTATCATCGCTTTCCCGACAAGGCGGCGCTGTTCGGCGCCGTCGTGAACCGGGTCGTCCAGCGGCTGCGGCCGCCCGCGAGCACTCCGCTCTTTGACGGCGGCAGCCTCGACGACATCCTGCGGCGTTTGGCGAGGCTGATCCTGCGTGCCGCGCTGACACCGACAGCGCTGGCGCTCAGCCGCCTGATGCTGGCCGAGGCACAACGCTTTCCCGAGCTCGCCTCGATCGCGCTGCGCGAAGGCAGTCGTGCCGAGGCGGTCGGGCAGATCGCCGCTTTGCTCGAGCGCGCGGCACGCGCCGGCGACCTCGCCATCGATCAACCCGAATTCGCCGCATCGCAATTCCTGCAGATCGTCATCACCCTGCCGCAGCGCCGCGCCCTCGGCCTCGGCGAGCCGATGACCCAGGCGGAGCTCGACGCCTGGGCGGATGACTGCGTCAATCTTTTCCTCAACGGCTGCCGCTTCTGGAAACCAGGCGCGCCGAAATAACCACGCG
>JASHUO010000458.1 GCA_030039975.1 Alphaproteobacteria bacterium | reverse complement strand
TTCCCCGCCGCCCGGCTGATCGCCTCGTGGATCGCCTGGTTGCAGCGGAAATATTCGGCGCGGTTGCCGCGCTCGTGATGCGCCAGCATCTCGCCGTGCGCCGCGCGGATCTCGGCCAGCTGTGCCTCGCCGATGCGTTCTGCAGCGAGCTGCCCCGCGATGCCCTCGAGCGGACCCAACACTTCGAAGACATGGTCGATCTCGGCGATACTCACCGGCGTCACGATGGCGCCGCGGTTGGGCAGCAACTCGGCCAGCCCCTCAGCCGCAAGCACCTTGAGCGCCTCGCGCAGCGGCGTGCGCGAGACCTGCAGCTCGGCGCACAGCAGCCGCTCGTTGAGCCGGGCGCCGGGAGGAATCGCGCCATCGATGATCAGAGCGCGCAGCCGCGAGGTGACCTCGACATGGAGGTTGGTCCGGCTGATGGCGAGCGGTCCGGACCTCGTGATGGCCTGCCCGCTTTGCATGGGAAATGCGATCTCGGGCTTGGTCAACGTCGGTTCCCCCGTGTCTTGACCGCGGCCAAATTGCATGCAAAATGCATAATTCAAGATAGCAGCGATGAAGGGTGAGGTCTATGCAGAAGTTGACGGGGAGCCACAGCGGTCGGCATTTCCTGCAGATTCCGGGACCCACGAACGTTCCGGACCGTGTTCTGCGCGCCATCGACAACCCGACGATCGACCATCGGGGACCCGAGGCCTCGACGCTCGCCCGCGACGTCCTCGCCCGCCTCAAGTTGGTCTTCGGAACGAAGGGGGCGGTCGTGATCTATCCCGCCTCCGGGACCGGCGCCTGGGAGGCGGCGCTCGTCAACACCCTCTCGCCAGGCGACCGGGTACTGATGTTCGAGACCGGCCATTTCGCCACGCTCTGGCGCGAAATGGCCGGTCGACTTGGCCTCGACGCAGAGTTCGTCCCGGGCGATTGGCGCCACGGCGTCGACCCCGCACTGGTCGAGGCGATGCTCGCCGAAGATCGCGGACATGCGATCAAGGCGGTGATGGTCGTCCACAACGAGACCTCGACCGGTGTCACCAGCCGCGTCGCCGAAGTCCGCCGCGCTATCGACCGCGCCCGGCATCCCGCCCTCTTCATGGTCGACACCATCTCGTCCCTCGCCTCGATCGACTATCGGCATGACGAATGGGGCGTCGACGTCACCGTGGCCGGCTCCCAGAAGGGGCTGATGCTGCCGCCGGGCCTGTCCTTCAACGCGATCAGCGACAAGGCGCTTGCCGCGTCGCGGTCGGCGCGGCTGCCGCGGAGCTATTGGGATTGGAGCGGCATGCTGCCGGCGATGGAGACCGGCTTCTTCCCCTACACGCCCGCGACCAACCTGCTCTATGGCCTCGACGCCGCCCTCGACATGCTGCTCGAGGAAGGGCTCGACCACGTCTTCGCGCGCCATCAGCGCCATGCCGAGGCGACGCGGCGCGCCGTGCGCGCCTGGGGGCTCGAGATTCTCTGCCTCAACCCGGCGGAATATTCGGGCTCGCTCACCGCGGTGCTGATTCCGCAGGGCCATGACGCCGACGCCTTCCGTAAGGTCGTGCTGGAGCGCTTCGACATGTCGCTCGGCGCCGGCCTCACCAAGCTCAAAGGCAAGGTGTTCCGCATCGGCCACCTCGGCAGCTTCAACGACCTCATGCTGATGGGGACGCTTGCCGGGGTCGAGATGGGGCTGGCGCTCGCCGGCGTGCCGCATCGCAAAGGCGGCGTTGACGGGGCGATGGCCTATCTCGCTGCACTTGACGCGGAGCCCCGCGCCGCCGTCGCCTGACCGTCGGGACCCTGCCCGACGGCGAAAGAACCAAGTGGAGGAGAGAGCCGTGAAAACGACTTACAACATTTTGATCATGGGCGCGTCTTACGGATCGCTGCTCGCGACCAAGCTGCTCTTCGGCGGGCACAAAGTGAAATTGGTGTGCCTGCCCGCCGAAGCCGAGCTCATCAACAAGGAAGGCGCGCGCGTGCGCCTGCCGGTCAAGGGCCGAAAGGGTGTCGTCGAGATCGACACGCGGAAGCTTCCCGGCGCTCTCTCGGCCGACGGCCCCGCCGCGGTTGATCCTGCCGCCTACGACCTCGTCGCGCTCGCGATGCAGGAGCCGCAATATCGCTCCCCCGGCGTGCGCGATCTGCTCGACGCCGTAGCGAAGGCGCGCAAACCGTGCATGTCCATCATGAACATACCGCCCCTGCCCTATTTGAAGCGCATTCCCGGCCTCGCCGCCGACCGCCTGGCGAATTGCTATACCGACGCCAAGGTGTGGGACAACTTCGATCCCGCGCTGGTGACCCTCTGCAGCCCCGACCCGCAGGCCATCCGCCCGCCGGAAGAGAAGGTCAACGTGCTGCAGGTGACGCTGCCGACGAACTTCAAGGTCGCCCGGTTCGATTCCGAAGAGTACACCGCCATTCTGCGGAAGCTGGAGGCGGATATCGAGACGGCGCGCTTCGATGTCGGCGACGGCAAGATCGAGCTGCCGGTGAAGCTCAAGGTGCATGACTCCATCTTCGTGCCACTCGCCAAGTGGGCGATGCTGATCACCGGCAACTACCGTTGCGTGCAGAAGGATGCGGCGCGCTCGATCAAGGAGGCGGTGCACAGCGATATCGAGGCCTCGCGTCGCGTCTACAACTGGGTGCGCGATCTCTGCATCGGGCTCGGCGCCGCCCCGGGCGACCTGGTGCCGTTCGAGAAATACGCTGCCGCGGCCCAGGACCTCGTTCGTCCCTCTTCCGCCGCGCGTGCGCTTTTCGCCGGTGCGCCGAACATCGAGCGCACCGACCGGCTGGTGCAGAGCATTGCCGCGCAGAAGGGCCAGAAGCTCGCCGAGCTCGACGAGACCGTCGCTCTGATCGATGCCCGCCTCGAGGCCAACCGGAAGAAGGCCGCCGCGTGACGGCGTGATGTCCGCGGCGTGAATGCTTGACGCCCGCGGACAAATCGGAACTATGCCACGCGCTCGGCGAAAGAAGCGCGGGTCGAGAGCTTGCTATGGTTAATCAGGAGTAAGGAGGAACGAGTGCAGGACGGCAGTAAGGGGCGTGCAGGATTCGGGCGCTGGTACGTCATGCTCCTGATCTGCCTGATGTACCTCATCACCTATCTCGATCGCGTCAACATCTCGACGGTCGCGCCGGTCATCAGCAAAGAGTTCGGCTTCAACCACGCGACGATGGGCGTGATCTTCAGCGCCTTCGCCTGGAGCTACGCCGCCTTCCAGGTGCCGGGCGGCTGGCTCGGCGACCGTTTCGGCCCGCGCCGGGTGCTCGCCCTCATCGTCGGCTATTGGTCGGTGATGACGGCAATGACGGCCGCGGCGACCGGTGCGCTCTCCTTCACCATCGTCCGCTTCCTCTTCGGCGCCGGCGAAGCCGGCGCGTTCCCGGTGGCAACGCGCGCGATGCAGCTCTGGTATCCGCGGCAGGAGCGCGGCTTCTGCCAGGGCCTCTCGCACAGCGCCAGCCGTCTCGGCGCCGCGCTCGCGCCGCCGCTCGTGGTCGCCATCGTGACCACCCTCGGGTGGCACTGGGTCTTCTACATCTGCGGCGCCCTCGGCCTGGTGTGGTCGATCGTCTGGTTCCTCACCTATCGCAACCTGCCCGAAGAGCACGCGCTGGTGAGCAAGGCCGAGCTCGCCTATATCCGCGGCAGCGAGGGACGCAGCGCCGCGAAGACAGCGGGCAGCGACGCCAAGGCCAAGGTGCCGTGGGGCGTGCTGCTGCGCTCGCCCAACATGTGGGCGATCATGTGCGCCTACTTCACCTATGTCTATTGCCTCTGGATCTTCCTCAGCTGGCTGCCCTCCTACCTCGTCGAATACCGGCACTTCACGCTGCTCAAGGTCGGCTTCCTCGCGTCGCTTCCGCTCTGGGCCGGCGTCGTCGGCGACACCACGGGCGGCTGGGTCACCGACTGGCTGGTGAAACGGAGCGGCAATGCGAAGCTGGGGCCGCGTCTGGTGGCGATCGTCGGGCTCTTGGGCTGTGCCGTCTGCATCGTGCCCGCGGCGCTGACCGCCAACGCCTATACCGCCATCTATTGCCTCACCGGCGCGATGTTCTTCCTCGAATGCACCATCGGCCCCTCCTGGGCGGTGCCGATGCATGTTGGCGGCAAACATTCCGGCACGGTCGCCGGCATGATGAACATGGCCGGCAATATCGGCGGGGCGCTGTCGCCGCTGGTGTTCGGCGTCCTCGTCCAAATCGGCTCGTGGGTGGCGCCGTTTATCGTCGCCGCAGTCCTGCTCGTCCTCGGCGCCGCCGTCTGGGCCTTCTGGCTCGATCCCGAGGAGTCTGTGCTCGAGAAGCGGGGACAGGCCTCAGAGGCGCCCATCGCCGCCGAGTGAGGGCCGCGGGCGCTTGCCGTGCCGCTGTTCTGCTGGTGAGAAGCCGGGATTGGCTCTACGTTCTCTCCGGAAACGGTCGCGCCGCTGTTGTGGCGTCATTCGATCGATCGAAAAACGAACCCAAGTTCAGCGTCGGGAGGACGGCAATGGACATCCGCAAGACGATCACGCTCGTCGAGGAGATCAACAGCGAATATGGCGCCCCCGCCCATGAGCCTTTACGGCGGGTAGCGGTTGCTGCCGTTTTCAAGAACCCGCTTGCCGGCGCCGCGGCGGGCGCCGACTTGAAACCGCTGATCGACTATTCGCTCGAACTCGGGGCATCGCTCACCCGGACCGCACTTGCCGCGCTGGGGGCCAGTCCGGCGCAACTGCGCGCCTACACGAAGGCGGCGCTTGTCGGCATCGGCGGCGACCTCGAGCATGGCGCGGCCATGATCCATCCGCGGTTCGGCATGGCCATGCGCCGCGCCATCCGGCGCGGTCGCGTCATCATTCCGGGCCACGCCAAGGTGGGGCCGCCCGGAACCACCATCGACCTGCTCTACGGGCCGATCGACGAAGGCTGGGATCTGGACGCGTTCGATTCGACGCCTGTGCTGATCCATGACGCGCCGCGGCCGCACGAGATCGTGCTGTGGGTCGGCTATGCCACGGGCCCGCGCGTCAATGCCCGATGCAAGGGGCCGGATCAGAAGGAAGTCGATGCGCTGGTTGCGTCGTTTCGTACGTAAGGTCCACCCGGCTTCGACGCCCGATTTTATGCGCGCGATATGATGTCGGCGCAAACCGAATATTGATGATTTAGCTTCGACCGTTCCGGGAACAGGTGATCGACATCGCGCGCTTCCTGTCGGCATCTGAGCGCGCGACGAATGAGGTCGAGATCGAGCTGGGGCACGGGATGGCGGTGCAGGAACTCTACCGCATCGTCGTTGGAAGCAAGCGCGCCGGTGTTCCAGCTGTAGAGAAGGCGAGCCGGATAGAGCAAGCAGCGAAGATATGGCTTGTGCTCGCCCGATGGGAAGGCTGGTAGCGCCGTGTAGTGGCGGACCTGTGCAACCCATCTCTCGAAGGGCGCGCCGCGCAGATAGTCTCGGATGTCGTTCAAGGAGGGACGCTCGGGCTGCACCCGTTCCCGCTCGAGAATGGGATCCGCGTGATCGAGGTAGTCGACACGATCAAGCGGTGGAAAACGACCCGCGCGAAACCAGCGGTCCGCCCAGAAGATGTATAGCTTTGCCGCAAGCTCGCGCGACGCTCCTGCCGCCACCGCGCGCATGCGCTCCAATTCTTCCGGCGCCAGCGGATCGGCGGCAATCACGGCCATGTCGATATCGCTGTACCGCGCGCTGAAGCCGCGATGAGCGAGGCTGGCAATGCGATAGACGCCGAGCAAACGCTCTTGGAAGTCGCTCCACCAAAGCTCGGCGACCCATCGGGTGAAGGCGCCGGCCTCAGCGAACGCGAGCTCATTCGACGGGTATTCCATGTCCAGCGGCTATCGTAGCAAGTCGACAGCGTGAACGAAATTCGACCCGCCTATCGCAATCAGCCCTTCATCGCCGGCGTTACGCTCGTCTTACGACGTTCGGCGCCGCCGATGACACAGGCGATGCGATCGCCGCCACCTCGAGTTCCTCGACGCTGCGCCCCATTGTCTCGGGGGCAAGGAGCGTTGCAATGGCGCATGTGATCAGCGCCGTCACGGCCAGGG
>JASHUO010000043.1 GCA_030039975.1 Alphaproteobacteria bacterium | reverse complement strand
TGGCATGGCGGCGGCTGGCATGGCGGCGTCTATTTCGGCGCTGGTCCCTATTGGGGCTGGGGCCCGGGGTGGTGGGGCTATCCCTACGCTTACGGCTACCCCTATCCCTACGCTTATCCCGCTCCCGCCTACGCCGCTCCCGCGCCCGATGCCTATCCGGCCGCGCCGGCACCGACGGCACCGGCGCCGAGCGTCTGGTACTACTGCCAGTCCAGCAGGGCCTATTACCCCTATGTGCAGTCTTGTCCGGAAGGCTGGCAGCAAGTACCCGCACAGCCGGCGCACTGAGCGCCCCTAGGCGCCAACGGCGCCACGTATTCAGGCGTGCGCCACATGCTGGCGCCGCAACAGGCGCATCAGCGAGCCGATGATGGCGAGGGTGGCGAGATAGAAGACGAGCTGAATGCCCTCGGGCTGTGCGGTGTAGCCGGTGAGGACGTGCAGAACCTGGCCCAGGAGGCTGTTCTCGGTCAGCAAAAAGGAGGTGTCCCAGAGCCGGTTGCCGAGCGCCGGGACGATACCGGCCTGGACCAGAAAGGCGGCGCCTTGCGATGCCATCCCCGCGGCCAGCAACAGAATGAGCCAATTGGTGACGGTGAAGAGGTGGCGCGTCGGAATGATCTGGAGGCCGAAATAGATCGCCGCGCCGGCACCGACGCCGGCAACGAGGCCGAGCGCGCCCCCCGTCAACATGCCGGGGGCATCGCCGCCGGACGCGGCGATGCTGTAGAGGAAGAGCACGATCTCCGAGCCTTCGCGCAGCACCGCAATGCCGACAACGAGCGCCAGCGCATAAAGCGGCCGCGTTCCCGCCAGCACCTCCTGGCCGATGCGGGTCGCGTTTGCGGCCATTTCGCGCCCATGCCGGCTCATCCAGATATTGTGCCAGCCCAGCATGGTCACTGCGGCGAACAGGATCGCGGCATAGAACAGCTCCTGGCCCATGCCTTCGACGGCGTCGGCGATCTCGCCGGCAAAACCGGCGACGAGAACGGCGCCGAGCACGCCGCCGCCGATGCCGCAAGCGATCCAGCGGTAGCGGCGCGGCACGCCGCGCGTCGCAGCGAGCACGATGCCGACGACGAGCGCAGCCTCGAGGACCTCGCGGAAGACGATGATCAAGGTGGCGAGCATGAGTGAGCCTTGCTACTTCGCGATCAGATGGCCGCGCGTCGCGGGATGAAAATCATCGAAGAATTCATAGCTGCCGCGATCGAGTGGGCCGACGAAGACGGTGATCTCGCCGCCGGGCTGGACCACTTTCTCACGGTGGAAGTCGACGCTTTCGAACTCGGAGGTCGTCTGATCCTGATTGCGGACGGTGATCTTGACCTTCGTCCCGGCGGGGATCTCGACGGTGCTGGGCACGAATTGGTGGTCCTTGATCGCGATGACGATGCCGGCATCGTCCGCCCAAACCGGCCCGGCGATCAGGAGGACAAACAGCGCCGCACCGAGCGCAAGACGAGCCATCACCCTTTCCTCCGCCTCATGCAACTGCGAAGCATTTGCAAGTTAGCCCGGCCATCGTCACGGGTCAAGCGCTGAGCGCGCAGCGGGCGAACGGCCCTTCGAGCGTTCGTTGTTTTCTGCAGCCCCTTCAAAAATGCTACACAGGGCGCCGCCTATAGTAGGTGAGCCGGTTCGCCGGGAATCGCGGAGCAGCGCTTGCGGCAATTTGCACTTACGCAGGAAAGACCGGGCGTTGTCGCGGCGAGCCTGCCGGCGCTCAGCCTGTCGGCGCTGGGCGTGGTTTTCGGCGATATCGGCACGAGCCCGCTCTATACGCTCAAGACGGTCCTGAACCTCACCGGCGACAAGCCTGGCCCCGCGACGATCCTTGGCGCCCTGTCGCTGGTGATCTGGACGCTCATCATCATCACCTCGATCAAATACGTGTCCTTCGCCATGCGCGTCGACAATGACGGCGAAGGCGGCATTCTCGCGCTGATGTCGCTGCTCGGGGTGAAGCAGAAGCAGCGCGCGGGGATCGTGGCGGTCGGCCTCTTCGGGGCGGCGCTGATCTATGGCGATGGCGCCATCACCCCGGCGATCTCGGTGCTGTCGGCGCTCGAAGGGCTCGACATCGTCACCCCGTCGCTCCACCCCTATGTCCTGCCCGCCGCCGTGCTGATTCTGGTGGCGCTCTTCGCCCTCCAGCCGCAAGGCACGATGCGGATCGGCCGCGCCTTCGGCCCGATCATGGCGCTATGGTTCGTCGCCATGGCCGTGCTCGGGCTGTGGGGGATTGCGCAGCATCCGGCGGTGCTATGGGCGATCGACCCGCGCGCCGGACTGGCTTTTCTCAGAACCGGCGGAATGGCCGGATTCCTGGTGCTCGGCGGCGTGTTCCTGTGCGTCACCGGCGCCGAGGCGCTCTACGCCGATATGGGCCATTTCGGCGCCAGGCCGATCCGCGTCGCCTGGTCGGCGCTCGTCTTTCCGAGCCTTGTCCTCAATTATGCCGGTCAGGCGGCGCTCGTGCTCGAGGGCGCCCCCACCTCGGACAACATCTTCTTCCGGCTGTGCCCGCCGGTGATGCTCGTGCCGCTCGTGCTGCTCGCGACGGTCGCCACGATCATCGCCAGCCAATCCATCATCACCGGCGCGTTCTCGATGACGCGGCAGGCGATCCAGCTCGGTTGGCTGCCGCGGGTCCGTATCAAGCAGACTTCCGAAAGCGGCTACGGGCAGATCTATGTCGGCACGGTCAACTGGCTGCTGATGATCGTGACGCTTGGCCTGACCATCGGCTTCGGCAAGTCCGACAATCTGGCGGCGGCCTATGGCATTGCGGTTTCGGCGACGATGGTCATGACGTCGGCGCTGCTCTTCATTGCCATACGCGAGATCTGGCACTGGTCGCTGCCCGCGGCGGCCGCCATCGCCGGCGCCTTCCTGATCGTCGATTCCGCCTTTCTCCTGGCCAATCTCGCCAAGGTCGCCGAGGGCGGATACGTGCCGTTGCTGCTCGCCGCCTTGGTCTACGGCGTGATGCTGGTGTGGCACCGCGGCGCGCGCGCGGTCGCGCTTCGCCTGCAAGAAACCGCCATGCCGATCGCGACGTTCATGGCGCGGATCACGGAACGTGGAATCCCGCGCGTGCCGGGCACCGCCGTGTTCCTCACGCGGACGGAGCGCGACGCGCCGCCGGTCATGGTATGGCATGTGAAACACAACCGCGCCCTGCATGAGCGTCTCTTCGTCCTGACGACGACGACCGAGTCGGTGCCCTGGATCGACGACGCCGATCGCCTCAAATTCGAGGAGATCGCGCCGCGCTTCTGGCGCGGGAAGGCTCGATACGGCTTCATGGAGCGCCCCGACATCCCCGCCTTGCTCCAGACCGCGCATGCCGGCGGCTGCGGCCTCGATCTATCGGACGTGACCTATTATGTCGGTCATGAGACCATCGTTCCGACCGACGACACCAAGGGGCTGCCGCGCTGGTTGGAGGCGCTGTACGCGCTGATGCAGCGCAACTCCTTGCATGTCAGCGACTACTTCAAGCTGCCGCCCGACGCCGTGGTCGAACTCGGTCGCGAGATCGCGATCTGAGGCCGGCGCGCTACCGTTTCTCGCTGTCGAGATCGGCCATCGCCGACGCCGGATAACGAGCGCCGGACGCCGCGCCTTTCGGCACGGCGCGTTCGATGGCGGCGAGATCATCGGCGCTCAACCTCAGCTCGAGTGCTCCCAGCGCCTCGGCCAGCCGATCGCGCCGGCGCGCGCCGATGAGCGGAACGATGTCCCGTCCCTGTGCGGCGACCCAGGCGATCGCCACCTGCGCGACGCTGCGCCCCCGCGCTTCGGCAAGTTTGCGCAGGCTTTCGACCAGCGCCAGGTTCCGGTCGACATTCTCGCCCTGGAAGCGCGGGTTATGCGCGCGGAAATCGCTGGCGTGCACGGCTTCCTTCTGCCAATGACCGCTGATCAGCCCGCGCGAGAGCACGCCATAGGCGGTGACGCCGATACCGAGTTTGCGGACGAGCGGAAGGATATCGTCTTCGATGCCGCGCGAGATCAGCGAATATTCGATCTGCACATCGCTGATGGGATGCACCGAGGCCGCGCGACGAATCGTCTCCGCGCCCACCTCCGAGAGCCCGATCTGCTTGACGTAGCCGGCCTTCACCATATCGGCGATGGCGCCCACCGTCTCCTCGATCGGGACGCTGCGATCGAGGCGCGCCGGACGATAGATATCGATATGGTCGAGCCCCAATCGCCGCAGCGAGTAGGCGAGGAAATTCTTCACCGCCTCTGGCCGCGCATCGTAGCCCAACCAACCGCCGGCAGGATCGCGCAGCGCGCCGAACTTGACGCTGATCAGAAAGCGGTCGCGCGATAGCCCCTTCAGCGCTTCGCCAATCAGCATTTCGTTATGGCCCATGCCGTAGAAATCGCCGGTGTCGAAGAGGGTGATACCGGCGTCGAGCGCGGCGTGGATGGTCGCGATGCTCTCCTGGCGGTCCGCTGGGCCATACATGCCCGACATGCCCATGCAACCGAGGCCGAGGGCGGAAACCATCGGACCTTTTGCCCGGAGCGGACGATAATCCATGTCAGTCCTCCCTTCATGTCAGGGTATGAGCGCGCGTTGCCGATGTAGGGACCGGCGCGGCGTTCGACAATTCGATCCGGAGGAGTACCCGAGCGGCGAGACCGCCGCGCCGCGCCGATGCGCCTCACACGCCGGCGTGCATGACGCTGGTCTAGACCGCCATGTTGACGTAGAACCCGTCCGGCCCTTCGCTGCCGCTGTCCTGCGCCTCGCGCGAGTCGATGCTGCGCCGCAGCCGCCGCGCGAGCAGGGCGGCGACCTCATGCCACGTGCTCGCCGTGCCGACCGGAGCGTTGTTCAGATAGACAGTCTTGCGCTTCATGGCGGCTGCGCCATGTGCGCCGGCGTCTCGACGCCGCCAGCCTTGCTCCGTCGCGGCGCCGAGGTCCCGCTACTCGCCGTAATAAGGTGCAGCTGCGACCGTCCCCTTGGCGCGGCGCGCCAACCGATCCGCGCTCTCGCGGCAGATGATGGCCAGTTCATGAAGGTTCTGCGCCGTCAGAGAATCGGTCGTCGTCACCGCCAAATTAGCGAAATCCGCCGCCCGGTCCTTAAGGTACTGCGCATAGTCCATCTGAGCCTCCCGGCGCGAAAGTTCCTCGCCCCGCCGCCGCTCCCGGCGTTGCCACAAATTAAACAGATGAAATCGGAATTCGTGGCGCGCGATCCTACGTTATCGAGCGTCCACCCACTTTTTTTCCAGCATACGGACTATCTCAGCAATCGCTACCGCAAGGAGTGAGAGAACCGCGGAAGAGACACTCCCCGTTCGAGAGCACGTCCGACGGTGACGTCAACGCCGTCGAGCGCAGGGCCGGACCGCCTTGAGCGGATCGTCAGCGACACTTTGTTAGTCGTCCTCGATCCGTTCTGCGCATTTGATTAAGGGGAGCGAGCGTAGAAAACCCTGAGCCGGGGCCCGGTTTGTTGTAGGAGGCTCAAAATGCAGGTTATTCCCGAGAAGGTATTCGTTCAGCCAAACACCGAAGCCGCCGAACTCGTCGTGGTCATGGACGGGTTTCGCCTGACCCTAAGCAGGCATGAGGGCGAAGCTTTGAGAGACGGGCTGACGCTCGGCCTCAAGAAACTTGAGCTCGCCGCGGGCGAGTCTCGCCGGCCTGCCCTGATCGGCGGCGGCGAAGACGCCACGAGGCTGGAGTCGCGGAGGATCGGGTCGTCGTCACCATAAATTGCGGCGGTGCTGCCGGCGAGGTGCTCCTCCATGAAAGTCGCGGATGCGCCCATAACAGTGCTGAGCAATCCCGCCGAAGGTGAGATCACGATCCTGACGAGCGGCGTTCGGATCGTCATGACGAGTGACGAGGCAGGCTGGCTCTGGGCGGAGCTCGGCAGCTCGCTCAAGAAGATCTATGCCGACCACCCCGATCGCTGCCCGCCGAAATATGAAGCGCTGCTGTCGCACGAGCGGGTGCCCGGCCGCGACGCCTCCACGGGGGATCATCCTCCGGTGCCGCTGGATCGCGTGCTCGAAGGCATCATCGCCTATGCGCGGCGGTCGCATCCGCCGGACGACCTTCCCGATCCAAGCGCCGATGCCCGCGTTCCCGTGGCGGCCGAGCCGGAAGCGGAAGCGCCGCCACCATCCGGCCTGTTCGGCCGTGCTCTTGGAAAACTGACGGGCCGGTGAGCCGTCAAGAAGTCGGCAGGGTCGATCTCAGCTCTCTTCGCGCGACGACGATTCGCGGTCCGCGGTTAGGGCTCGTAATCGATTCCGGTGTCATCGCCCATCAGCGCGGCCGCTGCACGCGCCACGCTGCGCCAACCATTGGCCGAGGCCATGTCGCCGCCGTGCTGTGCCTTCAGAGCCTTGTACTCCGCCACCGAAACCGCTCTCACGCCGTGCTTCTCGACGAGCATGGCGGCAACGCTGTGCACTTGCTGAAGCTCATCCATCGAGCACCACCGCGATAGCGGAGTCGAGGCCGAGTTCGGCGGCGACCGGCGGCAGGATCTCGGCGGCGACGGGCTGGCGCGCCTTGTCCCGCTCGCGCTGGAACTTGTTCACGACCTCGGCCGCCCGCGCCCAAAGCGCGATGGAAGCGAAGTCGCCGATCGAGAGGAAGAGCTCGATTTGATCCGTGACGTGGCGGAGCGCCAATGCGCCGTGCTGATCGATGAGCATCCGGGCCAGCAAATGGGCGCGAGAGGGCGGTCGCGCTACGCGATGCGTCGGCTCTTTTGTCACCAAGGACCTCCCCCCGTGTCACGGGCGATCCTACTAACTACGCGCACCTCAATATTGCCGCAAGGGCAAAATGCAGCGACAAATTGATCGGCGGCCTGGTGAGGTGGCATCGCTGCGCGCGGGGTCGCAGGCGCGCGATCAAGGTCCCGGCCTTGACCCCACGAAGGTCCTCTCCTGCCGGACAGTCCGGCGTCCGGCCCTTGAATGTCATGGCCGCCGCCGATCGGCCTTGATCCATCTCAAGGCGGAGTAAGACCCCCGATACCGCGGATTGATCCGGATCAAGGCATCGCCTGGCGGCGACCGGTAGATTTGCCGCTGACGGAAGGTGGCATCATGAAGGCAGCAGACGTGATGACGCGCGGCGCACTCACGGTTACGGCGGAGAGCACCGTCGAGGATGCGGCGCGGCTGATGCTGAGCCACCGCATCAGCGGGCTCCCGGTGGTCGATGAGAGCGGCGCGCTGGTGGGCATGCTCACCGAAGGCGACCTGTTGCGGCGGGCGGAGATCGGCACCGAGCGCCGGCACTCGCGCTGGGTCGAGCTGCTGCTCGGGCCGGGGCGCCTGGCGCGCGACTATGTCCAGACCCGTGCGGGCATGGTGGGCACGATCATGACCCGGGAAGTCGTCTCGATCACTCCCGACGCACCTCTCGATGCGGCGGTCGCGCTGATGGAGAAGCACCGGGTGAAGCGGCTGCCGGTGCTCGAAAACGGCCGGCTCGTCGGCATTCTGAGCCGCGCCAACCTGATCGCTGCGCTGGTCGAGGCTGCCGGCAAAACCGAGGCCGCCGCCACCTCGGACCGGGAGATCCGCCGCCGGCTCCTCGCAGAGATCGAGAAGCAGAGCTGGGCGCCGCGCACCACCCTCGACATCACCGTGCGCCATGGCGTCGTCGAGCTCAGCGGGATCGTCACCGACGAGCGCGAGCGCGAGGCGCTCCGCGTCGCGGCGGAGCGCATGCCCGGCGTTACGGGGGTGCGGGACCACCTCGTCTGGATCGAGCCGATCTCCGGCATGGTCGTCGAGCAATGACCGCGCCGGGACGGATGGCGCTTCAGCTCAAGGCCGGGAAGGCGGTATCTTCGCTTATCGGCTCCGGAGCGATCGATCCTCAGCCAAAGGAGTAAGGCATCCATGGCCCTCAAAGACATTCTGGTGCATCTCGATGCCTCGCCGCGCGGCGCGGTTCGGCTCGCTCTGGCCGCCGAGCTCGCGACACGACACGGCGCGCATCTCACCGCGCTCTATGGCATCGAGCTGCCGTCGCCGGCGCTGTTCTATGGCGATCCTTCGGGCCTCGCCGATGTGCGTCTCATCGAAGAGATGATGGACAAGATGCGCGAGACCGCTCGCGCCGCGGCGCGACCGGTCGAGGCGAGCTTCACCGAGCGGCTGCGCCGCGACGGGATCGAGGGCGAATGGCGCCTCATCGAAGACAGCCTCGCCGAGACGGTGGCACTCCACGCGCGCTATGCGGATCTCGCCATTGTCGGGCAGCATGATCCCGACGACAGCTCGGGCACCAGCGACGCGCAGGTCGCGGCGAGCACGCTCCTCTCCTCTGGCCGGCCGGTGCTGATCGTCCCCTATATTGGAAGCGTCGCGAACCTGGGTCAGACCGTACTGATCGGCTGGAAGAGCAGCCGCGAAGCGGCGCGCGCGCTCAACGACGCGCTGCCTCTGCTGCAGCAGGCGCGCTCCGTCACCGTTCTTGCCATCAATCCCGAGGAAGGCATCGGCGGCGACGGCGACGTCCCGGCCGCCGACATCGCGCTCCACCTCGCCCGCCACGGCGTCAAGGCGACGGCCGCGCATACCACGGCCAAGGAGATCGACGAGGGCAATGCGCTGCTCAACTTTGCCGATGATATCGGCGCCGATCTCATTGTCGCCGGCGGTTACGGTCATTCGCGCGCCAGGGAGTTCCTGTTCGGCGGCGCTACGCGCACCTTGCTCACGACGATGACGGTACCGGTCCTGATGTCGCACTGAGGGCTCGCGCCGCGACAAGCGTTTCGGCGAGATCACCGGCCGCATCGACGCGCTGCCACTCGATCGGGCCGGTATCGATGCCGAGCTGCCATTGCAGCACGGCGAGATCGGCGTCGGAGGCATCGCCGCGCCGTGCCGCGATGCGGCGGGCCAGCACCTCATCGGGCGCGTCGAGCCAGAGCCCGGTCAAGAGCACGCCGGCCTTCGCCGCCAGCGCCGCGACCGCCCGGCGCTCCTCGGCGCGCAGGAAGGTCGCGTCGACGATGACGCTGTAGCCGGCCGCCAAGGTCCTTTCCGTTTCCTCGCCCAGCGCCGCGTAGACGCGCTCGGACGCCGCGGCGGTATAGCTTTCACGTGGCAGCGGCGTCTCCGGCGCGAAGCCGGCCAAGCGCTTGCGTATCACATCGCTGCGCAAGAGGCGCGCGCCGGGCGCCGGCGGGACTCCGGCGGCGAGCGCCTGGGCGACCGCCGACTT
>JASHUO010000457.1 GCA_030039975.1 Alphaproteobacteria bacterium | reverse complement strand
CCGCACCAGAGATTGCCGTCGATATCGGCGCGAAACCCGTCGGGGTGACTGCCCGCGCCGCCATCATAGAAGAGGCGGCCATCGCCGAGGCGCGTGCCGTCCGCAGCGACGTCATAGACGCGGATCACCGCGTTGGGGACAGCGCGGGAGTCGACGACATAGAGGTGGCGCTCATCGGGGCTGAAGCAGAGCCCGTTGGGCGCGTTCATGTCGTCGGCGACGATGGTCGCCTTGAGGGTGGCGGGATCGAGGCGATAGACATTGGGATGCAGCTCCGGCGCCGCTTGATTGCCCTCGTAATGGCCGAGAATGCCGAAGGGCGGATCGGTGAACCAGATCGAGCCGTCGGATTTGACGACGACATCGTTGGGCGAGTTGAGCGGCTTGCCGCCGAAGCTGTCGATCAGCACCGTGACCTTGCCGTCGAGTTCGGTCCGCGTCACCCGCCTGCCGCCATGCTCGCAGGTGACGAGCCGGCCCTGGCGGTCGCGCGTATTGCCGTTGCTGTTGTTCGAGGGCTTGCGGAAGATGCTGACCGCGCCGCTCTCCTCGTCCCAGCGCAGCATGCGGTTGTTGGGGATGTCGCTCCACAGCAGCGAGCGCAGGTCGCCGAACCAGACCGGGCCTTCGCTCCAGCGGAAGCCGGTGGCGAGCCGCTCGACCGCGGCGTTGAAGATGCGATACGGGGCAAAGCTCGCATCGAGGATCTCGATCGCGGGATCGGGATAGCTCTCGGCCGGCATCCAGCGCGAGGCAGCGTGCGTCGTCGGCATGGCGCGGCTCAGCCTCGGAACATCTTGCGGAAGCCCCGCCAGCAGGCATCGTAGTCGCGCTGCAGCGCCGGCGTCTCGAGCGCGAAGCGCGTCGGCCGGCACACCATGCGCGTCTCGAACATGAAGGCGAGCATGTTGTCGATCTTGTGCGGCTTCAGCTCGACCTTGCTCGCCGCCTCGAAGGTCGGTGTGTCGGGCCCATGCGCGCTCATGCAATTGTGCAGGCTGGCGCCGCCCGGCACGAAGCCGGTGGCCTTGGCGTCGTAGACGCCGTGGATCAGCCCCACGAACTCGTTCATGTAGTTGCGGTGGAACCAGGGCGGCCGGAAGGTGTCCTCGGCGACGAGCCAGCGCGGCGGGAAGATGACGAAATCGATATTGGCGGTGCCCGGCGTGTCGCTGGGCGCGGTGAGCACGGTGAAGATCGACGGATCGGGATGGTCGAAGCTGATCGTGCCGATCGTGTTGAAGCGGGCGAGATCGTATTTGTAGGGCGCGTAATTGCCGTGCCAGGCGACGACGTCGAGCGGCGAGTGGTCGTAATCGGACGCCCAGAGATTGCCTTCGAACTTCACCACGACTTGCACCGGCGCGTCGCGATCCTCGAAATCGGCGACGGGCGTTTGGAAGTCGCGCGGATTGGCGAGGCCGTTGGCGCCGAGCGGCCCGAGCTCCGGCAGGCGCAGCAGCGCGCCATAATTCTCCAGGATGAAGCCGCGTCCCGCGCCGTCCGGCAGCTCGACGCGGAACTTGATGCCGCGCTGCACGACCGCGATCTCGCCGGGCGCCGCCTCCAAGCGGCCGAGCTCGGTGTCGAGCCGGAGCCGTCCCTGCTGCGGCACCAGCAGCATCTCGCCATCGGCGTTCCAGAAATAGCGATCGCGCATCGAGCGATTGGCGAGATATTGGTGGATGCCGACGCCGACCCGCGCGCCGACATCGCCGTTGCCGGCGATGGTGACGAGCCCGTCGACGAAATCGGTCGGCGCGTCGGGCGGCGGCAGCGGATCCCAGCGCAAGCGGTTGGGCGGCGCCTCGACCTCGGTGAAGGGCGCGCTGCGCAGCAGCTTGTTGTCGATGCGGCGATAAGGCCCGTGCATCGCCGAGGGTCGGATGCGGTAAAGCCAGGTCCGCCGGTTCGCCGCGCGCGGCGCGGTGAAGGGCGTGCCGCTGATCTGCTCGGCATAGAGACCCAAGGGCGGTCGTTGCGGCGAATTGCGGCCCTGCGGCAAGGCGCCGGGCACCGCTTCCGTCGCCTGCTCATTGCCAAAGCCCGAGAGATATGTGATTGCCGCCGCGGAGCGTTGCGTGGCATCCGGCGATTTCACCATCGTGCCCATGGCGAGCCTCCCGTCTCGACGATCCCCGATCGTAGGGCGAGGGCCGAACCGACGCAACGCGAGCCCCCGCGCTTGACGGGCGAAGGCCGGCGGCGCTATCGGGCCGACGGCGGAGCAGCGGCCGGCAAGGAGGTTCGCGGTGATGACGCAGAAGATCCGGAACGGCGAGAGCCTTGTCTTGCTGCGCCACGATTGGAGCCGCGCCGAGCTGCGCGCGCTCTTCGAGTTGCCGCTGCCCGAATTGATCTTCCGCGCCCAGACGGTACACCGACAGTTCTTCGATCCCGCCGAAGTGCAGGTCTCGACCTTGCTCTCGATCAAGACCGGGGGCTGCCCCGAGGATTGCGCTTATTGCCCGCAAAGCGCCCATTTCGACACTGGGGTCGAGGCCTCGAAGCTTGCCAGCGTCGAGGCCGCGCTGGCTGCGGCGCGCGCCGCGCAGGCGGCCGGCGCCACGCGCTTTTGCATGGGCGCCGCCTGGCGCGCGCCCAAGGACCATGATCTCGACGGCGTCTGCGCCATGGTCGAAGGGGTGCGCGCCCTCGGCATGGAGAGCTGCGTCACGCTTGGGATGCTGACCGATGCGCAAGCGGTGCGGCTCGGAGCGGCGGGTCTCGACTACTACAACCACAACCTCGACACCTCGCCCGAATTCTACGGCGAGATCATCACCACCCGGACCTACCAGGACCGGCTCGACACGCTGGCCCATATCCGAGATGCCGGCATCAAGCTCTGCTGCGGCGGCATTGTCGGCATGGGCGAGGCCCTCGAGGACCGCGTCGGCCTCATCGCCATGTTGGCGACGCTGCCCGTCCATCCCGAGAGCGTGCCGATCAACATGCTGGTGCAGGTCGAGGGCACGCCGCTCGCCGGCTCGCGCACGCTCGATCCCATCGACTTCGTGCGCATGATCGCCGTCGCCCGCATCGCCATGCCGGCCTCGATGGTGCGCCTCTCGGCCGGGCGCCAGGAGATGAGCGACGAGACGCAGGCGCTCTGCTTTCTCGCCGGCGCCAACTCGATCTTTTCCGGCGAGAAGCTGCTGACCACCGCCAACCCCGAGCATGAGCGCGACCGCCGCCTGTTCGATCGTCTGGGGCTGGTGGCGATGCCGCTCTGAGGCGGGCGTTCACCTGCTATAGTCGCCGGAAACGCGCAACGGGAGGTGTGAGATGCAGCTCAAGGACCAAAAGCTCTTCCGCCAGCAATGCTATATCGACGGCGTCTGGGTCGATGCCGGCAACCGCGAGACCATCCCGGTCAACAACCCCGCCGACAACGCCATCCTCGGCCATGTGCCGAAGATGGGCGCCGACGAGACGCGCCGCGCCATCGAGGCGGCCGAGCGCGCGCTGCCGGAATGGCGCGCCCGCACCGGCAAGGAGCGCGCCGCGGTGCTGCGCAAGCTCTTCGATCTCATGATGGCGAACCAGGAAGACCTGGCGCAGCTGATGACGGCGGAGCAGGGCAAGCCGCTCACGGAGTCGCGCGGCGAGATCGCCTATGCCGCCTCCTTCATCGAGTGGTTCGGTGAGGAGGGGAAGCGCGTTTACGGCGACACCATCCCGGGTCACGGCCGCGACAAGCGCATCGTCGTGCTGAAGCAGCCGATCGGCGTTTGCGCCGCGATCACCCCCTGGAATTTCCCGGCGGCGATGATCACGCGCAAGATGGGGCCGGCGCTGGCGTCGGGCTGCACCATGGTGCTGAAGCCGGCCACGCAGACGCCGTTTTCGGCGCTGGCCCTCTGCGAGCTTGCCGAGCGCGCCGGCGTGCCCAAAGGCGTCTTCTCGTGCGTCACCGGTCCCGCCAAGGAGATCGGCGGCGAGATGACCTCGAACCCGATCGTGCGCAAGCTCACCTTCACCGGCTCGACCGAGGTCGGCAAGCTGCTGATGGAGCAATGTGCCGGCACGGTGAAGAAGCTGTCGCTCGAGCTCGGCGGCAACGCGCCGTTCATCGTCTTCGACGATGCCGATCTCGACGCGGCGGTGAAGGGCGCCATCGCCTCCAAATACCGCAATGCCGGCCAGACCTGCGTCTGCGCCAACCGCCTTTTGGTGCAGGACGGCGTCTATGACGCCTTCGCCAAGAAGCTCGCCGACACGGTGAAGGCGATGAAAGTCGGCACCGGCGTCGAAACCGGCACGGTGATCGGACCGCTCATCGACATGAAGGCGATCGAGAAGGTCGAGGAGCATGTCGGCGATGCCCTCAAGAAAGGCGCGCGCGTGGTCGTCGGCGGCCACCGCCACGCGCTCGGCGGCAGCTTCTATGAGCCGACCGTGCTCGCCGATGTCACCACCGACATGATCGTCACCCGCGAGGAGACCTTCGGTCCGGTGGCGCCGCTCTTCCGCTTCAAGACCGATGACGAAGCGATCCGCATGGCCAACGACACCGAGTTCGGCCTTGCCGCCTATTTCTACAGCCGCGACTTGAACCGCGTCTGGCGCGTCGCCGAGGCGCTCGAATACGGCATTGTCGGCATCAACGAAGGCATCATCTCGACCGAAGTGGCACCCTTCGGCGGCGTCAAGGAAAGCGGCCTCGGCCGCGAAGGCTCGAAATACGGCATCGAGGAATTCCTCGAAGTCAAATACCTCTGCATGGGCGGCGTCACCGCCTGAGCCGAGTCAAATAGGAAAGCCTCACCACGGAGGCACGGAGAGCACGGAGAACGGACTAATGGCGCGCTGTGCGCGCCTAACACCTCTTCTCCGTGTCCTCCCGTGCCTCCGTGGTGGATCTTAAACCCGCGACAAGCCCGGCTTGCGCCTCCCCGATGGCTGCCATGCGCTCGGGAGGCGCGTGCCACGCTTATCTATCCCCCCGACGCGCAACCCGTTGAGCCCTGCGGGGTCGCCGGGTAGGCTGGGCGCGCGTCTGGCGGCGCGAGCGAGGCAGCATGGCACGATACGATTTCGACATGATCACCATCGGCGCAGGGTCGGGCGGCGTCGCCTCGTCGCGCCGGGCCGGCTCCTATGGCGCCAAGGTGGCGATCTGCGAGGAAAGCCGCGTTGGCGGCACCTGCGTCATCCGCGGCTGCGTGCCCAAGAAGCTCCTCGTCTACGGCGCGCAATTTGCCGATGCCTTTGCCGAGGCGCCCGGGTTCGGCTGGACGCTGGCGCCGCCGGTGCATGATTGGGGCGCGCTCATCGCGGCCAAGAACCGCGAGATCGACCGCCTCGAAGGCGTCTATCGCGATCTCCTGCGCAATTCCGGCGTCCGCCTCTTCGAAGGCCGCGCCGTGCTCGCCGACCCGCATACCGTCGAGATCGCCGGCCAGCGCATCACCGCCGCCAACATCCTGATCGCCACTGGCGCCCACCCCGTGATGCCGGCGATCCCCGGCATCGAGCACGCCATCACCTCGAACGAGGCGCTCGACCTGCCGCACCTGCCGCGCCGCATCGTCGTCGTCGGCGGCGGCTATATCGCCGTCGAGTTCGCCGGGATCTTCCACGGCCTCGGCGCCGAGGTCACCCTCGTCATCCGCGGCGAAGAGCTGCTCACCGGCTTCGACGACGACCTCCGCGTCGGCCTCGCGCAGGAGCTGCGGCGGCGCGGCATCGAGATCCGCGCGCGCACGC
>JASHUO010000042.1 GCA_030039975.1 Alphaproteobacteria bacterium | reverse complement strand
CAGATCTCGCCTTCTTCCGCTGCGCGGCCTTCGGCGTCGAGGAGCGCGACGCGGTAACCCGGCAGCGGCCGGCCCATCGCACCCGACTTCACGGTTTGCCCGGGGCTGTTGCCGATCTGAGCGGTGGTCTCGGTCTGCCCGTAGCCGTCGCGGATGGTGAGGCCCCAGGCCGCTTTGACGCGCTCGATGACTTCGGGGTTGAGCGGCTCGCCGGCGCCGATGAGCTGCCGCAGCCGCATGTTCCAGCGGCCGAGATCCTCCTGGATCAGCATGCGCCACACCGTGGGCGGCGCGCAGAAGGTGGTGACGCCCGAGCGCTCGATGATGTCGAGCAGCGCCTTGGCGTTGAAGCGCGGCTGATTGACCATGAACACCGTGGCGCCGGCATTCCAGGGCGCGAAGAAGCAGCTCCAGGCATGCTTCGCCCAGCCCGGCGACGAGATGTTGAGATGGATGTCGCCGGGCCCGACGCCGAGCCAATACATGGTCGAGAGATGGCCGACGGGATAGCTCTGATGGCTGTGCAGCACGAGCTTCGGCTTCGCGGTCGTGCCCGAGGTGAAATAAAGGAGGAGCGGGTCGTCCGCCCGGGTCTCGCCCTCGGCGGTGAATTCGGCGTCGGCGCGGTAGGCGTCCTCATAGCGCTGCCAGCCCGGCGCGCTGCCGGCCACCGCGATGCGCGTGTAATTGCCGGGCAGGTCGGCAAATTTCGCGGCATGCTCGGCGCTGGTGACGACATGGCGCACGCGGCCGCGGGCGAAGCGGTCGGCGAGGTCGTTGCGCGTCAGCAGGGTGGTCGCCGGTACGATGACGGCGCCGAGCTTCATCGCCGCCAGCATGCATTCCCAGAGCGGCACGACATTGCCGAGCATCAGCAGGATGCGGTCGCCGCGCTCGACGCCGAGCCTGCGCAGATGATTGGCGACGCGGTCGCTGCGCTCCTTCAACGCGGCGAAGCTGAGGGTTACCTCGGCGCCGCCATCTTCGACGAGCCAGAGCGCCGGCTGGTGGTTGCCGGCGGCGAGCTTGTCGAAATGGTCGAGCGCCCAGTTGAAGCGCTCGAGACGCGGCCAGCGGAAGTCGCGATAGGCCGTGGCGTAGTCGTCGCGGTGGCGCAACAGGAAATCCCGCGCCTCGAGGAACAGGCTGGCGTCTCCCGGCATGTCGCATCCTCCCTTCGCTGCGGCAGGCGGTGGACCGCCCATCCCGTTTTTGGCGCCGCTGTCAGCCGCGCATCGCCTTCGCCAGACCCTGGTCGAGATCGCCGATGATGTCGGCGATGCTCTCAAGACCGATCGAGAGGCGCACCACATCCGGCCCAGCGCCGGCGGCGATCTGCTGCTCGGTGGTGAGCTGGCGATGCGTCGTCGATGCCGGATGAATGATCAGCGAGCGGGTGTCGCCGACATTGGCGAGATGGGAGAAGAGCTCGACCGCCTCGACCAGCGCGACGCCCGCCTCGTAGCCACCCTTGACGCCGAAGGTGAAGACCGAGCCCGCGCCTTTGGGCAGGTATTTCCGCGCCAGCGCGTGGTACTTGCTCGCGGGCAACCCGGCATAGGCGACCCAGGAGACGGCGGGATGCCGCTCGAGATGCTCGGCCACGGCCTGGGCATTGGCGACATGCCGCTCCATGCGCAGCGGCAAGGTCTCGATGCCGGTGATGGTGAGGAAGGCGTTGAGCGGCGCCATGGTGGCGCCGAGATCGCGCAAGCCGACGGCATGGCCGTGCACGGTGAGCGCGAGATCGCCGAAGGTCTCGTAGAAGCGCAGGTCGTGATAGGCGGGCTCGGGCTCGGTCAGCGACTTGAACTTGTCATTCTGCGCCCAGTCGAAGCGGCCGCTATCGACGACGACCCCGCCCATGGCATTGCCGTGGCCGGACAGGAACTTGGTGGTGGAATGGACGACGAGGTCGGCGCCCCAGCGCATCGGCCGGCAGATGAAGGGCGATGCCATGGTGTTGTCGACGATGAAGAGGAGGCCCGCCTCATGCGCGATCTCGGCGATGCGCTCGAGATCGACGATGACGCCGGTCGGGTTGGAGAGGCTCTCGACGAAGATTGCCTTGCAGCGCGGCGTGATGGCGCGGCGGAAATTCTCAGGATCGTCGGCATCGACGAAAACGCAGTCCCAGCCGAACTTCTTGAAGCTGCGGCCGAACTGGGTGATCGAGCCGCCATAGAGCTTGTTCGAGGCGATGAACTGATCGCCCGGCTCCATGAAGGAGAAGAAGGCGAGGAGCTGCGCCGCATGGCCGGAGGCGACGGCGATCGCGCCGCGGCCGCCCTCGAGCGTGGCGACGCGCTCTTCCAGCACCGAGACCGTGGGGTTGGTGAGGCGCGAATAGATATAGCCGTAGGTCTGCAGGTTGAAGAGCGAAGCGGCGTGGTCGACATCGTCGAAGACATAGGCGGTGGTCTGGTAGATCGGCGTGCTGCGCGCCCCCGTGACCGGGTCGGGCGCGGCGCCGGCATGGATGGCCAGCGTCTCGAAGCCGGGCGCAGGCGGTTTCTCGGCCATCTCAGAGCTTCCGGCGCTTGCTGGAGATGATGCCGGTGTTGACGCCGCTCCAAGCGAGCTCGCCGTTAAGCCGCGAATATTCGATCTTGGGACAGCGGTTCATCACCACCTTCAAGCCCGCCGCCTCGGCCTTGGCCGCCGCCGCGTCATGGCGCACGCCGAGCTGCATCCACACCACCTTGGCGCCCTGCTTGATCGCCTGGTCGACGATCGCGGGCACCGCTTCGGCGCGGCGGAAGATGTCGACCATGTCGATCCTGTCGGGGATCTCGGCGAGATCGGCATAGACCTTCTCGCCCAGGATCGCTTCGCCCTTCGCCTGCGGGTTCACCGGAATGACGCGGTAACCTTTGTCCTGGAGGTATTTCATTGCGAAGAAAGAGGGCCGGTTCCAATGCTCGCTGGCGCCCACCATGGCGATCGTGCGGACCGACTGCAAAATGGACCTAAGATATTGATCAGAATAGCTTTCGTGGTCCACGGCATCTGCACCCAATGCTAGCGCAAATTCCTGAGCGGTTGGAAGGTTGGAGGACGGCACCGCCAGCGACTTCTTCTATAACAGGCGGCGGGCGCCGCGGCGAGACTCGCCGGCAGCGTAACGGCCGGCACCGATGAAGGCGCCAGGGATGACGATGCCGCCAGGCGCCTAGTACAATGATCAGCCGTTGCGCGATCCATGGTGGGGAGACGCCGATGAAGATGCACCTTGTTCTCGCTTTCGCCGCATCGACCCTTCTGGTCGGCGCGCCGCTCGCTCAAGCGTTTCAGCAGGTAGAGAGCAGCAGCGTTCCGGCCGCCAACGCGGCGCGGGTTGCGGACCCTGACGACATCATGGAGAACATGGACAACGAGGCTTCGGGCAACGGCAGCGTGGTGACGCCTCTCGGGAATTCATTCCACTTCGGTACATCGACCACGGACGGGGGCAGCTCCTCTGGCAACAGTCCGTTCCTCGAGAGCCCGGCGAGCCGCACGGTTCCGTCGCAGGCGCATTAACTTCCAAGGGGACAGGTACGGGTCATGCGCGACAAATCGGTCAGCCGGCGGGGTTTCCTGTTGAGCACCACGGCCAGTGTCGGCGGC
>JASHUO010000456.1 GCA_030039975.1 Alphaproteobacteria bacterium | reverse complement strand
TGCGCTCGACAATGCTGACGAGGACATCCAGCGTTCGCCGCTTGAACGAAGGGGACGAGGCATCGATCGACGGGTATCGTCCCGCGGTCGGCAGGCCGAGCAAGGTGGTGAGAACGGGTGCCGCCTCCGCGGCATCGACGCCGAGCGCAGCAAGCGTGGCCTCCAGCCGTTCGGCGTCGGCTGCCGCGAACGTCTTTGGATCCAGTCGGAACGCGCGTTGCATCCGCTGCAGCACCGGCCAGAACGGGCTGTTGCGATAGTAGGACGAGCAGTGGAACGGGATGATCTCGTACGCATCGCCGCCGATGCTGTCGCGGAAAGCCCGCAAGATACGCGATTTGCCGATGCCGGGCTCACCGGTCAGCAGCACGCAGCGCATCTCGCCGTCGCAGCTCTGCTTCCAGCGCTGCCGCAGCATGTCGAGCTCGGCGGTCCGGCCGATCAGCGGCGTCAAGCCGCGGCCGGCCCTGATTTCGAAGCTGTCGACGGCATCGGTCTGCGCCAGTACGCGGTAGATGTGAATGGGGACCGAAACGCCCTTCAGCTCGTGCCGGCCGAGGTTTTCCAGCAGAAACGAACCTTGGATCAGCCTTTCGGTGGCCGGGCCGACGATGACAGAATCCGGCGCCGCCAGAGATTGCAGCCTTGCGGCCAGGTTTGGCGTCTCCCCGACGACGGCCTGACGGTCCCGCGCCGATCCCGCACCGATCTCGCCGGCGACGACGAGGCCGGTTTCGATCCCGATGCGCAGCTGCAAGCGCACCCCTTTCTCGGCTTCGAGACGGTCATTGGCCTGACGCAGCGTGGCGATGACGGCGAGCCCCGCCAGCACGGCGCGCACTGCGTCGTCTTCATGCGCTTTGGGATAGCCGAAATACGCCAAGACGCCGTCGCCGATATATTGCGCGATATGCCCGTCATGGGCGTCGATCGCGCTTACGCAGGCCTGGTGGAAGATGCCGAGCACCTGCCGCATGTCCTCGGGATCGAACCGTTCCGCCAAGGGCGTCGAATCGATCAGGTCGATGAACATCACGGTGAGCTGTCGCCGCTCCGCCTCGACCGAAGGGCGCGCCGAGGAGGGCCGCGGTTCCGATCGTAGCGGCTCGGCTTTGCCCGCGGCGTCTGGGCTATCGGTCAGTGTCGCAAGCGCTTTCAGCAGCCGCTTGCGGTCGCCGAGCGACAGACCCAGTTCCTTCAAGTCCTGATCGGAGAGGTCGCCGAGGACATCCCAGTCGATGCCTTGCGCAGCGAAGGTCGTGGCGTGCTCGCCGAGCCCGCAACGCTCCAACCATCGCTTCAGATCGTCGGCCATGTCGGCGTCCGATTGTTGCGAACGGTGCCGGCTTCTTGGCTCTCAACTACAGGTTGGGTCGAGGACAGCTAACGATCGTGGGACCCAAGGGCGTGCACGTTCGCGTCGCGATGATGATACGTGCAAGGAGCGGCTGGTAAAATACACTTGTTCGCGGCGGGCTCGCCTTCGAGTACCGGCGCCAGCCGGATAGAGAGATTGAGCGAACCCCTAGCACTTCACTGTTGCGGGCATCCACCTCAGCGCGCGTCGCGACAACCGTGCTTCCGTCGTCTCGCCCTCATAATCGGAAGCAGAAGGGACTTGCGTAAATGAAGCACGATCGGCAAGACAATTGATGTTGACCACCGCGCGCAGCCCCGCAGTCGTCTCGCAGATTGCTCCGATATAGACGCCGCAGCGACGACAGACGATGTAGTCTGCCGTGCGCGATCCGAAGCGGTAGCGCTCGATCAAGTTCCAATCTTCTGCAGTGAGTTCGAGCAACCCGGCGCCGTCGGCCACCGTCCGGGTACTGTGAGCGCGGCAGAACGAGCAGGCGCATGCCCGCAGCAGAGTGTCCTGCGGAAGCTTGGAAAGCCGCAGACGAACGTGGATGTTTCCGCAATGACAGCCGCCCAAATGTTCCATGACGCGCTATGCCAGCCCCAACTCTTTTTCCAGCGCGCCGCACAGCATCTGGCCGAGCAGGATGTGCATCTCCTGGATGCGCGCGGTGGTGCGCGAGGGGACGATGAGCAGCGGGTCGGCGACGCCGTTGAGCTGGCCGCCGTCATTGCCGCCAAGGGCCGCCGCGATGATGCCCATCGCGCGCGCCGCTTCGAGGGCGAGGATCACGTTGCGGCTCTTGCCGGAGGTGCTGATGCCGATGGCGAGATCGCCCTTGCGGCCGAGCGCGCGCATCTGTCGGGCGAAAAGCTGCTCGAAGCCCAGATCATTGCCGATGGCGGTAAGCGCCGAGGTATCGGTGGTCAGCGCCACGGCGGCGATCGGCGCGCGGTCCTTGACGTAGCGCACGGTGAGCTCGGTCGCGAGGTGCTGCGCATCGCCGGCGCTGCCGCCATTGCCGAAGAAGAGCAGCTTGCCGCCGCCGCGGATCGCCGCTACCGCCGACGCGACGAGTCGCTCGAAGGGCTGCGCGCAGGCGGCGAGCGTCGCCCGCACCACCTGCTCATGCTCGGCGAATTCCGACCGGTAAAATGCTGCCAGATCCATGCTCACCCTATCCCTTATGGCCGCCGGATCATCGGGGCGAGGGCGGCCGGGGGCAAGGGCTATTTCCGCGGCTGGTAGTTGCCGGGCGGGGTGCGGAAGGTGGCGGCGAGCCGGTTCCAGCCATTGATGGCGACCACTGCCATGGTGAGATCGACCACCTCCTTCTCGCTGAAATGCCGCCGCAGCTCCTCATAGAGCCGTTCCGGCACCGGCGCCTGGGCGATGCGCGTCACTGCCTCGGTCCAGGCGAGCGCCGCGCGCTCGCGTTCGCTGAAGAACGGCGTCTCCGCCCAGGCGGCGAGCGCATAGAGCCGCTGCTCGGTCTCGCCGCGGGCGCGGGCGTCCTTGGTGTGCATGTCGATGCAGAAGGCGCAGCCATTGATCTGCGAGGCTCGCGTCTTGATGAGCTCGAGCAAGGTGTGGTCGAGGCCGCATTGGCGGACATAGGTCTCGACGCCGCGAAAGGCGGCAACCGCTTCGGGCGAGGCCTTGGCATAGTTCAACAGTTCCTTCATCGCTGCGTCTCCATGATGCCCGTCATGAGCTTCAAGATAGGCCGGCTGCGGCGCCGCGCCAGTCTTGCCTTGCCGCGGACCATCGGATAGGGGTAGCGCATGGCGACAGCAGGGGGCGGCGGGCGGCGCGGTCTCATCCTCGACCGCGACGGGGTCGTCAACCTCGATCCAGGCTATCTCTACCGCATCGAGGAATGCCGCTTCGTCGAGGGTATTTTCGCGTTGGCAGCGGCTTTTGCCGAGCGCGGCTTCGTTCTTGCGATTGCCACCAACCAATCGGGAATCGGCCGTGGCCTCTATACCGAGGCGGATTTCGCCGCGCTCATGGACTGGATGGCGGGTGAGTTCAGGCGGCATGGGGTGAGCCTCGCGGGGATCTATCATTGCCCCGACCATCCCACCGCCGGCATCGGCCGCTATCGCCGTGCCAATCCCTGGCGCAAGCCCGGCCCCGGCATGCTGCTGCAGGCGGCGGCCGATCTCGGTCTCGATCTCGCCCGCTCCTGGACGGTCGGCGACAAAGCGAGCGACATCGAAGCCGGGCGAGCGGCCGGCGTCGGCACGCTGGTCCGATACGATGCGACGGCACCGGCGGTCGAGCGGCGCGAGGATGTCTGGGTCGTGCCGCGCCTTGCCGACATCGTGGTGCTGCTCGAGCGGGAAGAGGGCATGAGGGGCGGATGAAGGTTCTGGTCACGGGCGGCGCCGGCTTCATCGGCACCTCGGTCGTCCGCCACCTCCTCGCCGAAGGCTGCGCGGTGGTCAATCTCGACAAGCTGACGTATGCCGGCTCGAACCCGCCGCTAGGCGGGCTCGGCGAGGGCGGGCGCTATGCGCTCGAAGTGGCGGATATCGCCGACCGTGCGGTGGTCGCGCGGATTTTTGCCCAGCACCGGCCCGAGGCGGTGCTGCATCTTGCGGCCGAGACCCATGTCGACCGCTCGATCGACGCCGCCGACGCTTTCATCCACAGCAACCTCGTCGGCACGTTCAGCCTGCTCGAAGCGGCGCGCGCCTATTGGCAGACGCTGTCGGGCGAAGCGCAGGCGCGCTTCCGCTTCCATCACGTTTCGACCGACGAGGTGTTCGGCGCGCTCGGCGCCGAGGGCCGTTTCACCGAGGAGACGCCTTATCGCCCCAACAATCCCTACGCCGCCAGCAAGGCGGGCGCCGATCATCTCGCGCGCGCCTGGCACAGGACGTACGGGCTGCCGGTGGTGGCGACGAATTGCTCGAACAATTACGGGCCCTGGCAGTTTCCGGAAAAGCTGATTCCGCTCACGATCTTGAACGCGCTCGAGGGCAAAAAGCTGCCGGTCTATGGCAAGGGCGGCAATGTGCGCGACTGGCTTTATGTCGGCGACCACGCGGCGGCGCTGTGCCTGGTGCTGCGCCAGGGCCGCATCGGCGAGACCTACAATATCGGCGGCGGCGAGGAACGCGCCAATATCGATCTGGTGCGGCTCATCTGTCGCCTGCTCGACGAGGCGCTGCCGCACGCGCCGCATCGTCCGCATGAGCGGCTGATCGCGTTCGTCGAGGATCGCCCCGGCCATGACTGGCGCTATGCCATGGATGACGGCAAGCTGCGGCGCGAGCTCGGCTGGAGGCCGAGCGAGAGCCTGGAGACGGGGCTGCGCAAGACGGTGCGCTGGTATCTCGACAACCGTGGCTGGTGGGAGCCGATCCGCAGCGGGCGCTATCGCGGCGAGCGTCTCGGCCGCGGCGCGGGCCCGGCGGAGAGCGCGCGATGAAGGGCATCATCCTCGCCGGCGGCAGCGGCACGCGGCTCTATCCGCTGACGCGCGTGCTGTCGAAGCAGCTGCTGCCGATCTACGACAAGCCGATGATCTTCTACCCGCTGTCGGCGCTGATGCTGGGCGGCATCCGCGACATCCTGGTGATCACCACGCCTGCCGACGCGCCGCTCTTCCGCGCGCTGCTCGGCGATGGCCGGGATTGGGGCGTGACGCTCACCTATGGCGTGCAGGCGAAGCCCGACGGGCTGCCGCAGGCCTTCCTCATCGCCCGCGACTTCCTGGCGGGCGAGGGCTGCGTCCTCATCCTCGGCGACAACCTCGTCTATGGCGACGGGCTGAGCGAGATGATGCGGCGCTCGGCGGCGCGGCACAGCGGCGCCACGCTTTTCGGCTATCGCGTCGGCGATCCCGAGCGCTACGGCGTGGTCGAGTTCGACGCGGCGGGCAACGCCGTCTCGATCGAGGAGAAGCCGGCGAAGCCGCGCTCGAACTGGGCGGTGATCGGGCTCTATTTCTATGGCAGCGATGTCGTGCGCAAGGCCGAGGCGCTGAAGCCTTCACCGCGCGGCGAGCTCGAGATCACCGATCTCAACAATGCCTATCTCGCCGAAGGCAAGCTCACCGTCGAGCGCCTCGGCCGCGGCTATGCCTGGCTCGACACCGGCACGCATGAATCGCTGCTCGAAGCCTCCGAATTCGTGCGCACGCTCGAGAAGCGCACCGGGCAGAAGATCGGCTGCATCGAAGAGGTCGCCTTCCGCATGGGCTTCATCAACGCCCCGCGCCTCAAGAAGCTCGCGCGCCTCTACAGCAAGTCGGATTACGGGGAGTATTTGGAGCGGCTGCTGGAGGAGAAGGCGTAGCGCGTCATCCCTCTCTATCTTGCCCCTCCCCCCTTGAGGGGGAGGGAAGGGTGGGGGGTGTGGCAGCGCGTCGATGGTGAAGTGTGATCCGACGATGACGACTGTCGTGCTTGCTTGCTCGAGCGACTGTGCGGCGGACCCCCCTCCCTTCCCTCCCCCTCAAGGGGGGAGGGGCTCCTTAACTATGAGCGCATCGCTCCCTACTGCATAAACCACCCATGGCTCACGACGAGGGATTGGCCGGTCAGGGCGTTGGTTTCGAAGGCGGCGAAGAAGAGCGCGGCCTCGGCGACATCGGCGACGGTGGTGAACTCGCCATCGACCGTGTCCTTGAGCATGACGGTCTTGATCACCGCCTCTTCGGAAATGCCGAGCTCCTTCGCCTGCTCCGGGATCTGCTTCTCGACGAGGGGGGTGCGCACGAAGCCGGGGCAGATCACATTGGCGCGCACGCCATGCGCGGCGCCTTCCTTGGCGACCACCTTGGCGAGGCCGATGAGCCCGTGCTTTGCCGTCACGTAGGGCGCCTTCAGCAGCGAGGCTTCCTTCGAATGCACCGAGCCCATGTAGATGATTGAGCCTGATCCGACCGGAT
>JASHUO010000455.1 GCA_030039975.1 Alphaproteobacteria bacterium | reverse complement strand
ACAGCCACCATGGCTGAGCGCGGGCAATTGAACACGTTATACGTTGGTAGAATTCGTTAGTAATGAGGTGTGAGAGCGATAGGACAGGGAGCCGACGGAGGCCGCCATCTGGTCAGCGATCACGAGGTTCACGGCGCGCCGGGTCGACCCCGCATTCACGTGACACGTACCTCGATCGAACGCCCTCCGGGGGCCTTGAGAGACCGTTTGAGAACCCATTCAACGGCGGGTTCGGGCGTGATTCAAGCCTGGGATGTGGACCCCAGCGACGCGTGGCCGGGTGGCCGAATTTGAGAAGAAGACCAAGCGCCGCGAGCTGCTGCCGGCCGAGGTCAGTCCTTCGTGACCGCCACGCAATCGACCTCGACGTCGAAGGGCCCCGTCCACTCAGGCACGCAGAAGAAGATGCGGGCTGGGGGGTTTTTCGGGAAGTAGCGCTTGTAGACTTCGTTGAAGGCCTTGAACCGCTCCGCCGAGATGCACAGCACATTGCACTTCAGCACATGGTCGAGGTCCGACCCGGCGGCCTCCAGCGCCTTCTTCACCTGCTCCAGGATCAGCTCAACCTGGCGCTCGAACGGGGCGTGGACGAGGATCTCGCCGGTCTCAGGATCGAAGGGCGGCATGCCCGAGACGAACACCATGTTGCCGGCGCGGGTGCAGGTGGACACCGGCGCGCCCCACTTCTCGAAATTGCTGTCAATCGGCTCGACCCGGATGATCTCTCGTTTCATGCGTCCGATCCTGGTCCATGTGTCGCCAATCTAAGGTCTTAGAGACCGTTGGAGGACCCATTGAACGGCAGGTTCGGGCGTGATTCAAGCTTGTGATGTGGACCCCAGCGCCGCTGGGTCGTCGAGCGCATCTTCGGATAGATGGCCGGGCGGCGCCGGCGCGTGCGGGACGACGAGGAGCGCAGCGACTGCTCCCAGGCCATGATCCATGTCGCCCTTGGAAGTATCCGCCTCAGACGCATCGCTCACCAATAGACGTTCTCAAACGGACGCTGACGGGTAGGCCAACTGCCCCGATCATGACCCGCGCGCAAGCCTTGTTCATAAATTTTCAGACTATGCCCCAGGATTCCGCAAGCGTGCCCGCCCGATCCTTGCCGAGGCCGAGGTGACCGCCCGCCAACCGGGCCAACCCTGATCGGGCCGTTGCCGTCGAAGGGATTGAATGGCCTGGCTGCCCCATGACCCGACCTCGCATCGCCACCTGCGACCTACCCGGCGGCGCTACCGCGGCGCCTCGGCGGTGGCGCAGGCACGCATGCGAAGGAGCGTCGCATGAACCAATTTATTCTCTACCTTTCCAAGGTCATCCCGTTAAAGCGTGATCTGGACTATCAATTGATTCGCGTTGCGATGGTTTTCACGTTTCTCATATTCGGATACCAGAAGTGGTTTAGTTTCGAAGCCCATCAGATTACTCCGTTCATCAGCCACAGCCCGCTGGTCTTCTGGCTGATCCCTGCCTTCGGTGTTCGGGGTGCAAGTTTTTTCCTCGGCACGACGGAGTGGTTGTTCGGCACGCTGATCTTCCTGGGGTTCTGGAACCGGGGGCTCGGCGTCCTCGGAGCCCTCGGCTCGATCGTCACCTTTCTCGGCACGGTGACCATCATCCCCTTCTTTCCCAATGCATGGGCAACGGAGGCCGGCGGCTTTCCAGCGATGTATCTGCCGGTCGCGTTCCTGATGAAGGATATCCTTTTCCTCGCCGCTTCGTTCTACCTGCTGAAGCAGGACCTGATGCGCGCGGTGCTCGAAACGGCGCGGCGCTGAGTTCCATGGGTCGGCAACCGACAATCGCTCGTCTCGTCGTATCGCAGAGGAGAACCCTATGACGGCTGTCCGGTATCGAACTGCAAACGTAAATAGCTTCAAGCTCTTCTATCGCGAGGCGGGCGCCCCGGGCGCGCCGAAGCTGTTGCTGCTGCATGGGTTCCCGACCGCGAGCCATATGTTTCGCGATCTCATCCCGCTGCTGGCCGATCGCTTCCATATGATCGCACCCGACCTGCCGGGGTTCGGCAAGTCCGACCTGCCGGGCCGCGGCTGCACCTTCGACCAGATCGCGGAGACGATCGATCGCTTCACCGAGGTGGTCGGTTTCGATCGCTATGCGGTCTACGTCTTCGACTACGGCGCGCCGACCGGCTTCCGGCTCGCGGTGAAGCACCCCGAGAGGATCACGGCGATCATTTCGCAGAACGGAAACGCTTATGAGGAAGGCCTGAGCGACGGGTGGACCCCGATCCGGGCCTATTGGGAAAAGCCGTCGCAGGCCAACCGGGACGCGCTGCGGAGCTTCTTGTCGCCCGAGACGACCCTCTGGCAATACACCCATGGCGTTCCCGACCCGACGCGCGTTTCTCCGGACGGCTACTCGCTCGACAATTTCTACCTGGCCCGGCCCGGCGCCGATGAGGTGCAACTCGACCTGTTCGGCGACTACAAGAGCAATGTCGCGCTCTACCCGACCTTCCAGAAGTATTTTCGCACCCACAAGCCGCCTTTCCTCGCGGTCTGGGGCAAGAACGATCCCTTCTTCCTGCCCGCCGGCGCCGAGGCGTTCAAACGCGACATGCCGAACGCCATTGTGCGATTCCTCGATACCGGACACTTCGCGGTCGAGACTCACGCCGCCGACATTGCCGCAGCGATCCGCGATTTCCTCTCGGGCGCCAAGTGAGCACCCGCAGCGGCCTCGACCGCGCCGCTGTCGAGCAATCCCGTAACCTGCCGGAGCTCAGGACATGACTGCTCTCCCCCTGATCGTCTTTGATGTCAATGAGACACTGCTCGATCTGCAAACGATGGAGCCGATCTTCGAACGTATCTTTGGCGACAAGCGGGCCATGCGCCTTTGGTTCGCCAACCTCATCCTCTATTCCGCGGCCCTGACGGTGGCCGGCTGCTATGTTCCGTTCACCAAGATCGGCGCGGCGGTGATGAAGATGCTGGCGGATACGGCGGGCATCAACATCGGCGACGGGGACAAGAAAGAGCTGACGGAGAAGTTTTCGACGATGCCGCCGCACCGGGAGGTGCCGGCGGCGCTGCGCAAGCTGCGCAATGCCGGTTTCCGGCTCTTTACCCTCACCGACAATCTGCTCGAGGTTCAAACCCGCCAGCTCGAGCATGGCGGCATCGTCGATCTGTTCGAGCGGCGCTTCAGCGCCGACGGCGTGAAGCACCATAAGCCGTCGCGCCAGGCCTACGGCTATGTCGAACGGGAACTCGGGGTTGCGCCCTCCCAGTTCTGTCTCATCGCCTGCCACACCTGGGACACGCTCGGCGCCGTGGCGGCCGGCTGGGAAGCGGCATTGATCAAGCGCGTCGGCAATGATGTTCTGGGGGTGGGCCCGCAGCCGCAGATCGTCGGCAAAGATCTGAATGACGTCGCCGATCAGCTCATCGCCCGACACAGGGGAGGCTAGAGCCGTCTCCGCTCAAAGGGTGTTGCTCTCATCCATCACCCCCGCGAAAAGCGCCTCGGTAAAGACGCTGCGATTCCAACGTTTTCTTCGCAGTCCCCGCGAAAGCGGGGACCCAGGGCCATGCGCTCCGCTCATCGGGACTGAAGCTCCTGAATGCCCGCTTTCGCGGGCAAAGCGAGATTCGAGAACGAGATAAGGGGGTGGCGCGGAACCCGCTTCGGCTTCGCGCAGGCGCACGAACGGGCTTCGCCGGGAAGCGCCTAAGTCAGCCCCATCGCCGTGTCGAAGCGGCGGCGGACG
>JASHUO010000454.1 GCA_030039975.1 Alphaproteobacteria bacterium | reverse complement strand
GATGGGGTGGGTGCGGGCATTTTCGGCGCGCTGTTCCCGATCGTGGTGGCCGACCTCACCCGCGGCACCGGTCGCTACAACCTGGCGCTTGGCGCCGCCTCGGCGTGCTGGGGGTTCGGCGCCGCGCTCAGCAATGGCGTCGCCGGTGCGATCGTCGACGGGCTCGGGTTTTCTGCCGCTTTCTTGGTGCTCAGCGGCTTTGCGCTGGCGGCGCTCGTTCTGTTTGCGCTTGCGGTGCCGGAGACGATGCCGGTGGGACGAGCAGCTTAGAGCGTCTTCAGACGAAGGACGCGCGCGTGCCGCGGAACGACACCTCACCCTCCCGTGGCTCACGCCACGGGTCCCTCCCTCTCCCCGCTTCGCGCGGAGAGGGAACTCTAAGCCGCGAAGCGGAACGCCGCCATGCTGAGGCTGCCCAAGGTGAAGCCTTGATGGATACGCTCGCCGCGGGCGTTGGGGCCGGCGGCGCCTAAGGCGACGAAGAGCGGCAGGAAGTGGTCGGGCGTCGGCTGCGCGTCGCGCGCATGGGGCGCGCGGTCGAGCCAGTCGAGGAGTTCGGCGCGCCGGCCTTCGGCCAGCGCTGTGGCGAGCCAATCGTCGAACGCCTTCGCCCAGGGGGCCACCGGCCCGCCCTGGCGCATGAGGGCGCGCAGATTGTGCACGGCGCCGCCGCTCGCCAGCACCAGCACGCCGTCGCGGCGGAGCGGCGCCAGCGCAGCACCGAGCTGCTCATGCCAGGCGGCGTCGCGATAAGGCTGGATCGAGAGCTGCATCGTCGGAATGTCGGCGGCGGGATACATGAGCCGCAGGGGAACCCAGGCGCCGTGATCGAGGCCGCGCTCCGTGTCGGTCGCGGACGGAATGCCGGCTTCGGCGAGCAGGGCTGAGACGCGCTTTGCCAAGGCGGGCGCGCCGGGCGCCGGCCAGGTCATGCGATAGAGCGGCTCGGGAAAGCCGTAGAAATCATGGATGGTGTCGTTGCGCTCGGGCGCGGAGACGGCGGGCTCCTCAGTCATCCAATGCGCGGAGACGCAGAGCACCGCATCGGGCCGCGGCAGCTCGGCGGCAAGACGCTGCCAGAACGCGCCGGTCGCGCCGGGATCGAGCGACAGCGTCGGCGCGCCGTGGGAGAGAAAGAGGCTGGGTAAATCGGCAGCGGTCATGGTGCCTCACCGTTGGCGTCAAGGTGGTCCCCACTAAAGCAACATCAAAACGTCCTGTCATTCCTGCGAAGCTCACGCGCTCTTTTCAGGCTCGCGGCGCGGTCCCCGCGTCTTGGGCGGGATGATCAGCACGCGGTCGACGCGGCGGCCGTCCATGTCGACGACCTCGAAGCGGAAGCCGTCGACCATGAAGCGGTCGCCGACAGTCGGGACGCGGTTGATGCGCGCCATCATGAAGCCGCCGAGGGTGTGGAAGCCGGCGCCCTCCTCCTCGTCCACAAGCTGATGAAGGCCGGTCAGATCCTTGACCTCGTCGACGGTCACCATGCCGTCCACCAGCCAGGAGCCATCATCGCGGCGCACCACCGCCTGGCTGCCGGCAGCGGTCTGATCGGCGATGTCGCCCACCAGCGATTGCAGAATGTCCTGCAAGGTGATGACGCCTTCGAAATCGCCGTACTCGTCGACGACCAGCGCCATCGGCGCGCCGGATTTCTTGAAGATCTCGAGCGCGCGCAGCGCCGTCACCGTGCTCGGCAGATAGATCGGCGGCTTCACCGCGCTTTTGATGTCGAACGGTCGGCCGGCGAGCAGCAGAGAGAGGAGATCCTTGACCTGGACGATGCCGAGAACCTGCTGCGGCCCGCCCTGGACCACGGGAAAGCGCGAATAGTCGCTGTCGCGGATCTTGCGGCGGTTCTCGTCTTCGCTGTCGGCGAGATCGAGCCATTCGACCTGGGTGCGCGGCGTCATCACCGCGCTGATGTTGCGATCGCCCAAGCGAAACGCCATCTGCGCGATGGCGGTCTCCGCCGCCTGGAAATGGCCGGCCGCCGTCGCCTCGCGCAGCATCAGCGTGATCTCTTCTTCGGTCACCGGCGGCGGCTCGCCGGTGGGGCTCGGCATCAGGCGCAGCACGAGGTTGCTCGAGAGGCTGAGCAGCCGCTCGATGGGCCGTGTCAGCCCCGCCATCGCCTGGAGCAGCCGCGACAGGCTCGCGGCGATGAATTCCGGACGGCCGAGCGCCAGCCGCTTCGGCACCAGCTCGCCCAGCACCAGGGTGACATAAGAGATGACGACGACGATGGTGACGAAGCTGATCGAGGTGGCGTAGCGCGCCACGATGCCGGGAAAGGCTTGGAGTTCTGCGGCCAAGGCATCGGCCAAGGTCGCGCCGCCGAGCACGCTCGCCAGCACGCCGATGACGGTGATGCCGATCTGCACGGTCGAGAGGAAGCGGCCGGGATCGCGCTTGAGCTCGAGCGCAAGGCGAGCGCCGGCGCGGCCGAGCTCGGCGGCGTGCTGCAGCCGCGCCTTGCGCGCCGAGACCACGGCCATCTCCGCCATGGCGAAAAAGCCGTTGAGCAGGATGAGCAAGAAGATGATGGCGATCTGCAGCCACAGCATGGCGGTGTCCGGCGCGGTTGGGTCCCCGTGCCAGGATACGCAAAATCGCCGGGTTTTGCCGGCTCCTATCCTGGCCAATCAGTCGGTAGCGCCGATCCCCGGCTCGGCCGGTTCTTCCGCCACCACCGGCGCGACCGCAGGTTGCTTCGTTTGCAAGAAGCGGCGGGTTTCGACGAATTGCCAGACCAGCAGCGCCGGAATGCCGATGAGGAGATCGCGGCCGCGCTTCAGCAGCGAAAGCGCCAGGGCCAGATCCGGCGTCAGGCCGAAGCCGGCGCCGAGCATGATATACGCGCCTTCCTGCACGCCGAACGCGTTGGGCACGGCGAAAGCGACGCTGCGGATGGCATAGAGCAGGCTCTCGATGACGAGCACAGGCCCGAAGCCGAGCGGCACGCCCATGAGGTGCAGCGCGAGCCAGGCCTCGGTGGCGGTGCCAATCCAGGCAACAAGATGCAGCAGGAAGCAGAGAACGACTGCCCCGCGGCGCGCATAGGCTTTGTGGATCTCGGCTTGCACGGCGCCGGCGCCGGCGGAAAGCGCCGCGAGCCAGTCGCGCGCGAGCCGGGCGGTGAGGCGGTCGAGCAGCTTGGCACCGCGGCGCTGCGTCAGAACGAAGCCGGTGACGGCGACGAGCGCGATGCCGAGCCCGATGAGCACAGGGAGCACCAGGCGCGCCCCGGGCCGCAGCTCGACCAGCAGAACCAGGCCGAGCGCGATGTAGCCGAGCTGGCCGAACACTTCGAGGGTGATGTCGACGATGGTGGTGGCGGCAGAGACGGCGGTGCTGAGGCCGTGCAGCACGACGGCGCGCGCCCCCAGCACATAGCCGCCGACTTGGCTGAGCGGCAAGACCTCCGAAGCGGAATCGCGCACCACCCGGCCCCAAACGAAGACGGCAGGCCCGGCCGCCGCACTGCTTCCGCCGGCGATCACCCACCAGGCGATCCCCATGACCGCCATCCAGGCGAGATGGATGGCGGTGATCGCGAGCAGCCCGAAGAGCCCCGCGGCGCGCAAGGCGGCGACCACCTCGGAAACGCCGAAATGGAGGACGAGCACGGTCGCGAGCGCGAGCCCGCCCAGCACGCTCAAAACCGCGGCGCGCTTCACGCCGGCCGCTCAGACGGGCGCCGCAGGTTCCACAGGCGCAAGGCGGAGAGCGCGACGCCCGCCAGCGCCGGCAGCAGGCGCGGCTGCAGCAAATCGCCCTCCAGCGCTGCCATGCGCCGCAGATTTTCGCCGTGACAATCGGCGAGGAAGCGGCGGAAGGTGAAGCCGTCGAGGAAGACGCCGGCTTGCGTCGCCGAGAAGTCGCGCCCGTCATTGGCCTGCTGCCCCTGCCGGACCGTGCCGGCGAGGCGGCGAGCAGCGCGGAGATAGAAGCGCAGCGAGGTGAGCGCGCGCTGCCACGCCGCCCCCCTGCCCCGGCGCACTTCGCGCCAAGCCATCCAGTTGATGAAGAAGACGATGTGCCGCGTCTCTTCGTACATCAGCGTGTCGAAGATCTCGAACATCGGCTCCGGCAAAAAGCCCGATTGCCGCGCGATCTTGAAGACGCCGAAGCCCAAAAAGGAATCGACGCATTCACCATAGCCGAAATCGATGAAAGCCGTCTCGAGATCGGCGCCCAACGGCTCGAGCGGCCGCTCTACGGCGTCGATGCGGTAGCGGTGGATCATGACGCGGAGCAGCTCGGCATGGCGCGTCTCCTCCTGCCCTTGCAGCACCACGGCTGCCTTCACCACGGGATCGTCGAGTGTCGCCGCGAAGGCATCGACGATGGCGCCGGCCCGCCGCTCGGTGTGCAACACCTCCTGCCA
>JASHUO010000453.1 GCA_030039975.1 Alphaproteobacteria bacterium | reverse complement strand
CCATCAGCAGCCAGGTGCAAAACCGGATCGTGAAAGTTGGGTATTTGATGCTTTTGTCGGCTCGAAGACGGATCGCGTCGATGCGGCTCAGCAAAAGTATGTCCTGAATGAATGAGGGAGAGGTTGCTAGTCTGCTCTTAGGCGCGTTGCGGACTTCGAACGGGCAATCGCCCACGTCGGGGTCGGTAGAGTCGAGGATGGGTGCGGTAGCTTGGGGCCGATGGCCAACGCCCCGTTTCCCATCCCCGCTCGTCGAACCGGACGTGCGGCGCTACCGCATCCGGCTCTCCGACTGGTTTCATCGTGAGGCACACGACGGTGCACTCAGTGGCAGGCGCTCGAGGCGCAGGAGTCCACGATCCCCATAGACGATGTCACAGGAGAACCGCTTCGTCCCGCGCCCTGCCACCTTGTGCCGTCTGACGAGGAAGTCGCGCACGCGCTCGTAGACGTATCGATCGACGCCACGCAGTGTCGCCCGACGCGTACCGTAGGAGAAGTAGTTCGACCAACCGAGCAGGACCCTGTTCAGCGTGTCGCGCACTTCTGACCACGGCTCGTTATTGCCGGGCACCAGCAGGTTGCCGACCGTCCGCTTGAGCCGTTGCACGCTCTTCTTGGACGGGCTTGCGCCCAGATACCTTTGGCCGTTCGCCTTATAACGATGTAGGCCGAACGAGTAGCCAAGGAAGTCGAAGCGGTCCTGCCAGGCGTTCTTCAGCGAGGTCTTGGCCTCGTTGAGTGTCAGCCCGAGCTTCGTCATCACCGCCTTCGTCCATGTCAGAGCCTCGGCCGCGCGACCGCGGCTGAGGATGACGAAGTCGTCGGCATAGGAGATGATGTGGGCAGCGAACGCTTCGCCGCGTTCGGTCAGCCGCCAATGCTTCAGGAACCGGTTCATGTAGATGTTGGCAAGCAGTGGGCTCGCGACGCCGCCCTGAGGCGTGCCACGCGTGCCGCTCTTACCCCCACTCATGCGCCGTGTTCCGTCAGCGTCCCGTTCCTCGATCGGTGCCTTGAGCCACAGCTTGATCAGCCGCAGCACGGAACCATCCGCAACGCGACGAGCCACCGATTTGAGAAGCTCGTTGTGCGGAATCGTATCGAAGTAGCGGGATAGGTCGGCGTCGACCACATCGGTGTAGCCCCGGCATAGCAGCCGGTGCGCTTCCTTGACCGCGTCCACCGCTCCGCGAGCGGGGCGGTAGCCGTAGGCATTGTCCTCAAAGTCCGTCTCGAAGATCGGCTCCAGCACGAGCTTGGCGGCAGTCTGGACCACCCGATCCCGGATTGTCGGAATGCCGAGCGCACGCTCGCCTCCGTCCGGCTTCGGGATCATCACCCGCCGCACCGGATCGGGCCGGTACGTCTTCGAGACCAGTTCCTCGCGCAGGCCCGCCAGCCACCCCTCCAGGCCCGACGCTTCGATCGTCGCAAAGGTCATTCCGTCGGTACCCGGCGCACCCGCATTTGCTCGGGCCAGCGCATAGGCGTGCCGCAGGATGTCCTCGCGATAGATCTTGTCGTAGAGCAGATAGAAGCGGAAGGCAGGCTCCGCCTTCGCCTTGCGATATAGCTTTCTCTGAAGGGTCCGGATCTTCTCAGGTGTTGCCAGGCTCATCGCCAATCACCCTCACCTCACCATCTTCGAAAGCACACCAGAAGTCAGGGCCCTTCCCTCCACCAGCGTTACCCGGCTTCGACGGTCATACGACCCTGTCCGACTCCCGCCCGCGCCGCCGCCTATCGCGACGTTGAGGCCGCTACCCTCACGCAGGTCGGGTCTCCCCCGATTACCCGTACCACCTTTCCGACGTCCCGCGCCCACTACCCCGGCGGATCGAGCGGGTGCACGTGTCGATTGCTTCCCCGCTCGTGCAGCCTTCCCCAAATGGCAGGAGGGTCGGCATCCGCATTGTCACTTTCGAGGCCTGCTCAGGCTTCACTCGCGTTACGGCCCATCGGATCGCTCAGCCGCCCAAGGCGACCTTTGTCACGAGGCTCCAGCCCTTCCGGTCTCCCGGCCGAGCCGCTCGTCAGCTACCAGATCAATCGACAACTCTCTGGGTGGATCCCTCCTCCACTGGTGATTCGCGCCGTCGGGGCGCACTGCCATAACCGGACTCTCGCCGCGCAGCGGGTAGCCTTCCGCTCGGCCGCGGAGAGCGCCGATCCCTTTACAAACATCCACCTTGCTGATGCCGCCGAGAGCAGGCTCGAGGCTGTCGCGGCACGGCTTGGGTGCGCGGGGACTTTTGGGCGTCCACCCGGTCACGGCGCGTGGCGCCAGTCGTTCAGGACGCCAATGAGCACCGCCGCCAGCCCTATCGCGCGCGTGACGCGGCCGGTTACCGGCTACTTGACCGCGCCGCCGGTGATGCCCGCGATGAAGCGGTCGAGGAACAGGTTGTAGGCGATCGCCACTGGGATCGAGGCAATCAACGCCCCGGCCATCAGCTCGCCCCAGTAATAGATGTCACCGCGCACCAGGTCGGTGGCGACGCCGAGCGTGATCGTCTTCTGCGCCGAGGACGAGATGAAGGTCAGCGCAT
>JASHUO010000452.1 GCA_030039975.1 Alphaproteobacteria bacterium | reverse complement strand
AGCGTTGGCTCCTGGCGGCGAAACACGCGTTTAATCCAGGAATGCCGCGGCTGAGCGGCTGTCTTTGAGCGGGAAAGAGGCACATGCAGCGGTGCGGCGACGCCCGCGGAAATCCGCGGCCCGTGCAGCCGTAGCGGCACGACCAGCGCCCGCGAAGCGGCATTTTTCTCGACGATGCTCATGGTGTGGTGACCTCGCCTCACTTGGTGCTGGCGGACACCGCGTTTCTCCTGACAATTCAACGCAACCGGCGCGCGCTTGTTCCCGCCGCGGCGAGTGAGCTTTTTTGGGTGACATGCCCACCCTTGCCTCAGATCTGACCGAGCTTCTCGCGCTCAGGCAGCGCCACATTGCCGAACGGCATTCGCGCGGCTAGGGTCGCGCGCCGAAACGGCGGTTGGCAAGTTCGCATTTCGGATAATCAGCCGACCAAACCGGGGGGAGGAAACGATGGGAAGGATCAGAATTGTCGCCTGTGCAACGCTCGCCGCGGGCCTCAGCGTCGCGCTGGCATCGCCGCCGGCGGCCGCCCGTTCGCTCAAGGTGAGCGTCGACAGCTTCAAGAGCGGTGGCATGATTCCGACTAAGTATGCGTTCTGCGTCGCGGCGGCACAGGGACATACGACGGGCGGCGCCAATCTCAGCCCGCGGATCTCATGGTCGAAGGGACCCAGCGCGACCAAATCCTACGCGATCATCCTCTACGATACGGACTCGCCGGCCGCCGAGCGCGAGAAAATGAACAAGGAAGGCGAAACACTGACCGCCGCGGTTCCGCGCCAAAAGTTTTTCCATTGGGTGCTGGTCGACATTCCGCCCACTGTCACGTCGCTGCCGGAAGGCGCCGAGTCGAATGCGCGCGTGCTGCACGGCAAGCCGGCGACGCCAAGCAAATTCGGCGTGCGCGGCCTCAACGACTACACCAAGGTCACGGCCAGCAACGAGGCGATGAAAGGGCAATACTTCGGCTATGACGGGCCGTGCCCGCCTTGGAACGACGAGAACGTCCATCACTACCACTTCACCGTGTACGCGCTCAGCGTGAAGACGCTCGATCTACCGCCCGATTTCGACGCGCCGGCGGCGCTCGCGGCGATGAAAGGCAAGGTACTGGCCGAGGGCCAGGAGCTCGGCCTCTACACGCAGAATCCCGCAAAGGGCGCGACCGTCCAAAAGTAGGAAGCCGCTTACCCTCTCGGGGTTCCTTCGCCGTCGCGAGTGCCTGGGGTTAGACGACCTTGCGCACGATGTGATGGCGGTTGCTGGTATAGGGCCGCACCTCGCTGGGCCAGCGGCCGAGTTCGGCTGCCTCGGTCCAGGCTTTGCTGGTGAGGACGTCGGGGCTGTCGATCTCATAGAGCGCGACATAGGTGGGGGAGCCTTCGCCCGTCAGCCGCTTCGTCGTGCCGCCGAGGCTGAGGCTCGCCGGCTCGGTGCGCAGCCGCGTGACCGAGCGGACGCCCGGCACTTTCAGCAGGTTCGGCACATGCTCGCGGTCATAGACCTCGTTGAAGAGCGCCTCCTTCTCGGGCGCCACATCCATGCTGACGATGAAGACGTATTTCGATTTGACCGACATCTCGCCCTCCTTGCGCGCATCGCCCGAGGCGACGGCGTCATTCATTCCTCGCCGACAGTGTGAAATCAACCCTGGATGGGAAGGCGCCGGCGCGCGTCAGGATTTCGGCGCCGATGCTTGGAAGGCAGGATCGATCGGCACTTGCAGCGCGAAGGCCAGCTTGTTGGTCTCGTTCGCCATGCCGATGATGGCCACGACCTCGCCCCACATCGCCTCGGTCATGCCGGCCTTGCGCGCCGCGGCGCCGTGCGAGGCGATGCAATAGCCGCAGCCATTCGTCACGCTGACCGCAAGATAGAGCATCTCCTTGGTCACGGGATCGAGCACGCCCGGCCCCATCACGTCCTTCACGCTCTCCCAGGTCCGCTTTAGGGTCGGCGGATGCACGGCGAGCGCCTTCCAGAAATTGTTCACATCGGCGACGCCGCGGCTCCGCTTGATGTCGTCGTAAACCGCACGGACTTCGGCGCTCGCCGTCTCGTACTGCACCAGATCGGCCATGGCTCTCCGCCTCCTGCGTTCGTTTCAGCCCACCGCGCGCCGGTTCCTGAACCGGCCGAGATCGGCTTCGCTGAGGCGCACGGCGAGATGCGCCTCGCGCTCGTCGTCGCTCCGGCTCACCACCTCGCCATGACGATAGAGCCAGGCGAGTGCCGCGCCGTCGCTCACCGGCACGTCGAGATGGACGAGGCTGCGATTGCCGTCGAGCCGCTGGTCGAACAGCGCGACGAGCGCGGGGCAGCCCTCGCCGGTGGCAGCCGAGATCGGCACGACATCGCGGTTGCGCCGCGCCTGATTCTGCAGCACGGCGCGCCGCTCGGCATCGAGCAGGTCGATCTTGTTCAAGGCTTCGATCATGCCGTTCTCGACCGTCTCGCCGAGGCCGAGATCGTCGAGCACGGCGTGGACGTCGCTGCGCTGCGCCTCGCTGTCGGGATGGTGGACGTCGCGGACATGGACGATGAGATCGGCCTCCGTCACCTCTTCGAGCGTGGCGCGGAAGGCGGCGACGAGCGGCGTCGGCAGCTCGGAGACGAAGCCTACCGTATCCGACAGGATGGCGTGCCGCCCCGAGGGCAAGGGCAGCCGGCGCATGGTGGGATCGAGCGTCGCGAAGAGCTTGTCCTCGGCGACCACCGCGGCGCGGGTCAGGCGGTTGAACAGCGTCGATTTGCCGGCATTGGTGTAGCCCACCAGCGCCACCACCGGGTAGGGCACGCGCTTGCGCGCGCCGCGGTGCAGGGAGCGGGTGCGCTTCACCTCCTCGAGCTCGCGCTTCAGCTTGGCGATGCGATCGCCGATGAGGCGCCGGTCGATCTCGAGCTGGCTCTCGCCGGGGCCGCCGAGGAAGCCGAAGCCGCCGCGCTGGCGCTCCAGATGCGTCCAGGAGCGCACCAGCCGCGAGCGCTGATAGCTGAGTGCCGCCAGCTCGACCTGGAGCTGGCCTTCGCGCGTGCGCGCCCGCGCGCCGAAGATCTCGAGGATGAGGCCGGTGCGATCGATCACCTTGCATTTCCAGCGCCGCTCCAGATTGCGCTGCTGCACGGGCGTCACCGTCGCATCGATGACGGCAACGGCGATCATCTTGTCCTCGATCACCTCGGCGTAGGCATCGACCGCGCCGCTGCCGATCAAGGTCGCCGGGCGCCAGCGGCTCACTTTCGCCACCGCCGCCTCGACCACCTCGAGATTGATGGCGCGGGCGAGCCCGACCGCTTCGTCGAGCCGCGCCTCGGGCGAACGCACGGTTTCCTCCGGCACACCCGGGGCGAGCCGGAGGACGGGATGAAGTACCAGGCAGCGCCCGGTCGAGACGCCTTGTCCGTCCCGCGCTGCGACCATCCGGTTAGGCTTCGTCGCCTTCCTTGCCTGGCTCGAAAAGCTGGATCGGCTGTGCCGGCATCACAGTCGATATCGCATGCTTATACACAAGCTGCGAGTGTGCATCACGGCGAAGCAAGACACAGAAGTTGTCAAACCAGGTAATGATCCCTTGAAGCTTTACGCCATTCACAAGAAAGACCGTGACAGGTGTCTTGTTCTTCCGGACGTGATTGAGAAAGACGTCCTGAACATTTTGTGATTTTTCCGACGACATGGGGATTCCCCTTATCAGTTCTTGGTCGGTCGGAGCCTGGTGAGCGATACCCCTGTTGCAAAGGATAAAGCCTCATACGCTCGCCTTGATTCATAACAAATTGGCGTGTCAGAGGAAATCACAACCCCCGGACAAGCTGTTCTAATGCCCGGCAATCGGCGACATGCAGGTCGGGCGGGAAGCGGGCGAAGGTCTCGTCCTCGAGCGCACGCGCGCCGAGCAGCACACCGTGACAGCCGGCGTTCCTGGCGCATTCCATGTCGAGCGCGGTATCGCCGACATACCAGACTTCGGTGCAGTCGATGCCGCTGCCGTCGAGCGCGAGTTGGACCGGCGCCGCATGCGGCTTGTCGAGCGCCGCATCACCGGCACCGACGAGCCGCTTGAAATGCGGCGTCCAGCCGAGGTGCTCGGCCTCGCGGCGCAGCACCGCGCCGGTCTTGTTGCTCACGACGGCGAGATACAAGTCCGAGGCGGCGAACGCCGACAGCATCTCGGCACTGCCGTCGATCGCTTTCAGCCGTTCGAGATGAATGGCGGTGAAGGCGTCGAGATAGCGCTGCCGCGCCTCCTCCCAGCGCGCGCCGAAGAGGATGGGGAAGCTGTCGCGCAGGCTCTTGGCGACGCGGAGCTTGGTCTCCTGCAGTGTCCACGGCGCGTGCCCCATCGCCGTGAAGGTGACGACGAGCGCCTCGTGGATCGTCTCCCAGCTGTCGACCAGGGTGTTGTCCCAGTCGAAGAGCAGCGCGCGCGGGCGCGCCGGGCGGTCGGTCATAGCGCGGGCTCCTGCGCCACGATGTACTCCTCGTAGATCTGGCGCAACCGGCGGACAATCGAGCCGGGATAGCCGTTCCCCACCGGCGTGCCGTCGATCGATACCACCGGCAGGACGAAATTGGTCGTGCTGGTGAGGAAGGCCTCGCGCGCCGCCTTGGCCTCGGCGACGCTGAACGGCCGCTCGACGAGTTTCAGCCCTTCCCGCGCCAGGAGACCGATGAGGCCGAGCCGGGTGACGCCGTTCAGGATGCTGTTATCGGCCCGGCGCGTCACCACCTCGCCATCGGCGGTCACGATCCAGGCATTGCTGGACGTGCCTTCGGTGACATTGCCGTCGCGGTCGATCTGCCAGGCCTCGTAAGCGCCCGCTTCCTTCGCCCGCTGCTTGCCGAGCGCGTTGGGCAGCAGCGCGACCGACTTGATGTCCGGCCGGGCCCAGCGGATATCCGGCAGGGTGATGACGCCGACGCCATTCTCGATGAGCGCAGCAGCCGGGCCGCGGCCGCGCCGTGCCACCATGACCAGGCTCGGCTTGGCAGATTTCGGGAAAGGAAAGTCGCGCGGCGCGCTGCCGCGCGAGACCTGCAGATAGAGCGTGCCGTCGGCGATGCCGTTCAGCCGCAGCACCTCGCGCATCACCAGCTTCAGCGCGGCATCGCTCATCGGCGCGGCGATGCGCAGCTCGCCGAGCGAGCGGTGCAGCCGCTTCAGATGCATGTCCTCGTCGATGAGGCCGCCGCCCCGCGCGGCGATCACCTCGTAGACGGCATCGGCAAACTGAAACCCGCGATCCTCGATATGGACGCTCGCCCGGTTCAAGGGGAGATAGCGACCGTTGACATAGGCAATGCGCGACATGGGCACCCAAGATACGTGTTCGCAGCGCACTATAGGGGGCGGCCGCACGCGCCTCCAGATCGGATCCGGCGTGAGCTTTTCGCCGTTCCGGCAGGACGCGCTGTGCCTATCGCGCCCGCCATGCCTTCCAGTCGCGGAGCGTCGCTTCGGTCATACGGGAGGCGGCATCGAAGAGCCAGCGGGTTTTGCGGCGCCTCAGGTCGCGCCGAATGGCGGGAAGCGCCTCGGGCGTGCCGAAATGGACATTGGCAGTCTCGCGGCCCATCGCCTGGACGAGATGCAGCTCGTCGCGCTTCTTGGGGTAGTCGGAGAGCAGGATGGCCGAGCAATGCGGACCGAGGCGGCGCAGCATCCAGTCCTTCTGCTGGCGGTAGTAGGGGTCGGGCGAGCGGATCGCCCGCGCGGCAAGCACACCGCAGAACGTCTCCTTCTGCTTGCGCCCGAGCGCGAAGGCATAAGCCGAGGGCAGCACCGCCTTAGCCTCGCGCGCGACGAGGCCGCCGCCCGATACGGCGGTGGCGACATAGCGTGGCCGGCCCAGGCTGCCGAGGCCGGCGACGCGATGGGCGATGCGGGGCGTCCCCTCGATCTCGGGCATCGTCCGCAGCAGCAGCTTGCGCACGCGGCGCGGCACCGCGCTCGTCTTCAACGCGCCGAGCTTCTGCCAGAAATGCTCGGGATCGCGCTCCTCGCCCATGGCCATGGCGCGCAGCGTCGGGTGCGCCTCCTCGAGCACGAAGCCCTTGCCCTCGCCCACCTGCATGGCCGCGCGATACCCCTCGAGAAGCTGCGCGCAGGCCGCTTCGGCGGCAATGCGCAGCCCATTCGCCTCGATGGCCAGCAGCAGGCTCGTCGCCAGCCGCACCAGATCGATGGCGTACGGCATGACGAAGGCCTCGTCGAAATCATTGACGCCCCAGCAAAGTCGTCCTTCGTGGTCGCGCCAGGTGCCGAAATTCTCGACATGGAGATCGCCGACCGCCAGCAGCGAGGGCGTCGCGGCGAGATCGGGGCAAACCTCCTGCCAGAGCGGCACCCAGCGATAGAAGGTGGCGCGCAGGAAAAAGAAGGGCGCTTTCGCCATCGCGCGGTGCTTGGCGCGCAGATCCGGCTCGACGACGTCGATGCGCTTGCGCATCCACTGCTCGTAGGCCTTCGTCGCCCGGACAATCTCGGGCACGGCTCACGCCCCCAGCTTCGCCGGACGCTCCCCGTTGAGAACGCCCAGCGATTTGAGCTTGCGATGGAGCGCCGAGCGCTCCATGCCGACAAAGGCGGCGGTGCGCGAGATGTTGCCGCCAAAGCGCGTCACCTGCGCCAGGAGATAATCGCGCTCGAAGACTTCACGCGCATCGCGCAGCGGCAAAGACATGATCTCGCCGCCCTTGTCCCATTTCACCACCGTCGGCGCGATAGCGCCGATCTCCGCCGGCAGCATGTCGGCGCGGAGCAGCTCCTTCGCCTCACCCGGCGCCATGATCAGCAGCCAGTCGACGACGTTGCGCAGCTGGCGCGCATTCCCGGGCCATTCATAGGCTTGCAGTGCCGCCATCGCATCCTCGCCGAACTCGCGCGCGCTGAGCCGCGCCACCTCGGCCGAGCGCATCATGAAGTGCCGCGCGAGCGCCGGAATGTCCTCGCGCCGCTCATGCAGCGGCGGCACGCGCAGCGGCACCACGGCAAGCCGGTAGTAGAGATCCTCGCGGAACCGCCCGGCGGCGATCTCGAGCGCGAGATCGCGGTTGGTCGAAGCGATGACGCGGACATCGACCTCGACGCGCCCGCCGCCGACGCGCTCGAAGGTCTGCTCCTGCAACGCGCGCACGATCTTGCCCTGAGTCTCCAGCGGCATGTCGGCGACCTCGTCGAGGAAGAGCGTGCCGCCATGCGCCTGCTCGAAGGTGCCGACCTTGCGCGGGCTTTCCGGCGCCTCGACGCCCGCCTCGGTGCCGAAGAGTTCGATCTCGAGACGCTCGGGCCGCATCGTGGCGCAGTTGAGCACGACCAGCGGGCCACGGGCGCGGCGCGAGCGCAGATGGATCTGCCGCGCCACCACCTCTTTGCCCGAGCCCGGCGGCCCGCTGATGAGGATGCGGCTGCCGGTGGGCGCGGCGCGCTCGACCTGCTGGCGCAGCTGGTTGATGGCGTGCGAGATGCCGACGAGATCCTCGTCGCCGCCCGCGCGCAGCCGCAGCTCCTCGTTCTCGCGCCTCAATCGCGCCGCTTCGATGGCGCGCTCGACGACGAGCAGCAGCCGGTCGGATTTGAACGGCTTCTCGATGAAGTCGTAGGCGCCGATCTTGATCGCCGCCACTGCCGTCTCGATCGTGCCGTGTCCGCTGATCATCACCACGGGCAGGTTAGGCAGCTCGCGACGGATGATCTTCAGGATCTCGAGCCCGTCGATCTCGCTGCCCTGCAGCCAGATATCGAGCACCACTAGGGTCGGTCGGCGCGAGCGGATGGCGGCGAGCGCCTCCTTGCTGGTGCCGGCCTCGCGCGTCTCGTAGCCCTCGTCCTTGAGGATGCCGCACATCAGCATGCGGATATCGGCTTCGTCGTCGACGACGAGGATGTCATGCGCCATGGCTGGCGGTCCTCGCTGCAGCGGCCGGCACGGCTTCGGCCGTCGGCCTTGCGGCACGTGCTTCGCCGCGGTTGAACACCAGCATGACGCGCGCCCCGCCGCCCTCGCGATCTTCGAGCACGAGTTCGCCGCCATGGTCTTCCATGATCTTCTTGACGATGGCGAGGCCGAGCCCCGTGCCCTTGGCGCGCGTGGTGACATAGGGCTCGGTGAGGCGCTCGCGCCCCTCTTGCGGCAGGCCGCGGCCGTTATCTTCGACCACGAGCGCGGTCTGGCCCGCCGCCTCGGCGAGCCGCACCGTGATCTCGCCGGGCGGCGCCGCGCCGTCCCGCGCATGGATGGATTCGGCGGCGTTCTTGAGCAGGTTGACGAGGGCCTGACTCACCTGCCGCGCATCGCAAGGGAGGCGTGCCGCGGCCGGGAGATCAAGCGCGAAGCGGATCTCCGGCGTCGAGTTGCGCTGCAGGAACACCGCCTGGCGCACGATCTCGACCAGATCCTCGTCGCGGATAATCGGTGCCGGCATGCGCGCGAAGGAGGAGAACTCGTCGACCATGCGGCCGATGTCGCCGACATGGCGGATGATCGTATCGGTGCAGGTGGCAAACGTCTCGGGGTCGTTGCGGATGTCCTTCGCATATTTGCGCTTCAGCCGCTCGGCCGAAAGCTGGATCGGGGTCAGCGGATTCTTGATCTCATGCGCGATGCGCCGCGCCACATCCGCCCAGGCCGCCTTGCGCTGCGCCGAGAGCAATTCGGTGATGTCGTCAAAGGTCACGATATAGCCTCGGACATCGCCCTCGGCGCGCTCGGCGGCGATGCGCACGAGCAAGGTCAGCGCACGGCCGCGGCGGCTGACCTGGACCTGCGACTGCGCAAGCCGCTCCGGCCGGCGCGTCGCCTCCTGGAAGAGCGCCGCCATCTCCGGCACGGCCTCGGCGAGCTCGTAGCCGATGGTCTGGTCGAGATCGATGCCGAGCAGCAGCGAGGCCGAGCGGTTCGGAAGGTTGATGCGGCCATGCTGGTCGAGGCCGATGACGCCAGCGGAAACCCCGGCCAGCACGGTCTCGGTGAAGCGCCGGCGCTGATCGAGCTGGCGATTGGCTTCGATGAGCTCGCTTTGCTGCGCCTCGAGCTGGTGCGTCATGCGGTTGAAGGCGCGCGACAGCGTGCCGAACTCACCATCCGCCTCGCCTTCCGCGACGCGCGCGGCGAGATTGCCGGCGCGCACCTGCTCGGCGGCAACGACGAGCGAGCTGATCGGCCGCACCAGCTTGGTTGCAAAGCGCAGCCCCGCCAGCACCGCGCCGGTGAGCAGCAGCACGCCGACGAGCAGGAAGAGCTGCGAGAAGATGACCTGGAAGGAAGAGCGCTCGCCTTCCATCCGCTCATAGCGATTGAAGGCGCGCTGCGTCTGCTCCATATGCGCCAGCACCGTCGGATCGACGAAGCGGCCGACATAGAGATAGACATGGCCGAAGGCCGGCATGCGCACCAGCGCGCGGACGCGGTCGTCATTGTCGCTGGTCACCACCGCGACATCGCCGGCATCGGCCTGCTCCATCGCCAGCGGCGGCACCGGCTTCGGCTCGAGCGACAGCGCCAAGGTGAAGCCCGCGCGCGCCAGCACGTGGCCGTCGGCATCGAAGACAATCGCCTCGCTCAGCGAGCGCAGCGCCGCCTGCGCCGCCACCACCTGATTGAGCCGTGTCGGATTGACGCTGAGGAAGGCGGCGTCGCGGCTCAAATCATTCGCCATGCTGACGACATCGGCGCGAATATTCTGCTGATGCTCGTGCAGATAGGCCTCGGCGACCGCGAGCGAGCCCGCGACCGCGGTGCGCACCGGCTGGCTGAACCAGGCCTGAACGCCGAAGTTGAACAAGAGGTAGGAGAAGACCGCGACGATGATCGTCGGGATCACCGCCACCAGGCTGAACAGCACCACGAGGCGGACATGGATCTTGGAGCCGGCAAGCCCGCGCCGGCGCTCGGTCCAGACCTGCACCACGCGCCAGGCGACGATGGCGCAGACCGGCAGCACCAGCAGGAGATCGAGCAGCAGGAAGAGCTGATCCATGTCGGGGCGGCGCTCGCCGAAGGGCGGCAAACCGTTCAGCGCCATGTAGCTCGCGATAAGCGAGGCCATCGCCGCAACCGC